>JBIODO010000230.1:0-6878 GCA_044445225.1 Burkholderiales bacterium | reverse complement strand
TGAGCGCATCACGCCGCATTCAGGCCTGGCAGCGCGTCAGCACGAGCGGCGGCGGCCTGCCCGCCGCGGACGCCGTGGCGGCAGTGCGCCGACGTCTGATGGTCGCCTCGCACCTGATGGTGCTGGTGCCTGTGCTGGCGGTGTGCCTGGCGCGCGGGCTGGGCGTGCGCTGAGTCGCCCGCACCGCGGCCGCCGATGCTGGCCGGCCGCAGCGAGGCGCCTTACTTCTTCGCCGCAGCGGCTTTTTCGTCCGCCGTGCACTTCTTGATGTGGCTCGTCTTGGCCGCGCCCGACAGCTTTTTGTCGGCGGCCGATTTTTCGCAGGCCGGGCTCCCCGCCGAACCTGCGGCGGCATCTTGCTCGCACTTCTTGATGTGGCTGGTGCGAGCGGCTCCCGACAATTTCTTGTCGTCGGCAGACTTCTCGCACGCGGCACTGGCTGCATAGGCCTGGCCCGCGAACAACCCCATGGCGACGACGGCCGCGGTGATCAACAACTTCATATGGATCTCTCTTCCTCGCTTGTGATGGTTGGCATCTTGCCGCTGGCGATTGGACAACAGCCTCCCGGGCGCGGCAACGTGCACAACGCCAACAGTGCGCCGGCCGCCGACAGCCGACGATGCCTGCGCGCTACAAGATGCGACGCGGGTGATCCAGCGCCTCGTGCGCCGCGTGCAGCCGGCGCACCAGCACGCCGATGAACGCCACGTCGAACAGGTGGCGCGTGGTGACGCTGAAGCGGTCCATCGTCTCGGGTGTGAACGACACCGTGGTGGCGGCCTCCGACACCACCACGTCGGCGCTGTGCACGCGCAGGTCGGGGCTCGGCGCCAAGTAGACCATCTCGCCCACCGACGTGCCATGCGCCAGCTCGGCCACCCGCCGGCCGTCGCGGTACACCTCGACACGGCCGGCCGCGATGATGTGGAAGCTGCCGCCCGGCTGCCCCTTGCGGAACAACGCGGCCCCGAATGCGTGGCGCTGCCAGGCGGCGCGGTGCACCACTTCCCACAGCTCGACATCGCCGAAGCCGCTGAAGAAATCGAGCGAGCGCAGCAGATTGAAGCGCTCGGAGTCGAGCACCTCGCGCAGCGTGCCGCGCGGCAGCTCGCGGCGCGCCACCAGCGCCGACAGCGCCTGAGCGAACTCGTCCCAGTCGGCGTAGCGCGCCTCGCGCGACTTGGCCAGCGCCTTGCGCACGATGGCGTCGAGCGCATCGGGCACGCCGTCACGCAGGCTGGCCAGCGGCGGCGGCTCGGCATTGCAAATCTGGTGCATCAGCGCCGCCTGGTGCGCGGCCTCGAACGGCGGCCGGCCGGCAATCAGGTGATACAGCACCGCGGCCAGCGAGTATTGGTCGGCACGCGCGTCGAGGTCGGCCCCGTCGAGCTGCTCGGGCGACATGTAGGTGAGCGAGCCGACGCGAAACACCTGCGTGCGTGTCGCCTCGAGGTTCATTGCGCTGCCGAAGTCGGTGATCTTCACCTCGAGCACGCGGCCGCGCTCGACCGTGGCCAGCAGGTTGGCAGGCTTGACGTCGCGATGGATCAGTCCCTGGCGATAGACGTAGCCCAGGGCCATCGCGCACTTGAAGCCGACTTCGACGATCTGCTCGAGCGACAGCAATGCGTCGGGCCGGCAGTACTCGCGCAGCGTGCCGCCCGGCACGTACTCGAGCACCAGGTAGGGCTCGTGCGGGTCGTCCACCGCATCGTGCAGCTGCACGACGTTGGGATGCTTCAGGCGCCCCACCAGCGCGGCTTCGGCCGCGAAGAAACGCGAGCTGTAGTGTGCATCGATCGGGTTGGCGAGCGTCGCGCGGCGCACGCGCTTGATCGCCACCAGGCGGTCGTGAAAGTCGTCGCGGGCAAGGAACACGTCGCTGGTGGCGCCCTCGCCCAGCCGGGAGCGCACCTCGTAGCGGCCGATGCGCTGCGGCAAGGGCTCGGTCGTGCCGCGTGGAGTCGCGGCGCGCGATGCGGAGGTGGCCATCGTGGATGCGGGCGGGCAAAGCAGGTCCGTCGCGTCCGATTGTCCGCTCGAAACGGCGTGCGGGTAGACACTCGAGCGCGGCATATGACAGGCATCGCCGTTGCGCGTTGCAACGGGTGCGCGCGAGGCCAACCTTAGAATCGCCCGATGATTCAGGCCAAGGAGGAGCTGCTGCACGCGTTGCGCAGCGCGTTGTCACGGCTGGCTCCTGAGGCGGGTGCCCTCGCGGCATTCGAGTCGCCCAAACACAGCGAGCACGGGGATCTCGCGGTCACCGCGGCCATGGGCCTGGCCAAGACGCTGCGGCGGGCGCCGCGCGACATCGCCCGTGCGCTGGTTGAAGCCTTGCGCTCGGAGGCCGCGGTGCAGCGCTGGGTCGAGGCGCTCGACATCGCAGGCCCCGGCTTCGTCAATCTGCGCCTGAAGACCGCTGCCCGACAGCGACTCGTGCGCGAGGTGTTGTCGGCTGGCGCAGCGTTCGGCCAACGCCCGTCGCACGGCTCGCGCGTAATGGTGGAGTTCGTGTCGGCCAACCCGACCGGTCCGCTGCACGTGGGCCACGGCCGCAACGCCGCACTCGGCGACTGCGTGTGCAACCTGCTGCAGTCGCAGGGCTGGTCGGTGACGCGCGAGTTCTACTACAACGACGCCGGCGTGCAGATCGCCACGCTCGGCACCTCGGTGCAGGCACGCCTGCGCGGCCTCAAGCCGGGCGACGCCGGCTGGCCCGAAGCGGCCTACAACGGCGAATACATCGCCGACATCGCGTCGGACTTCTTGGCTCGCAAGACGGTGCGCGCCGACGACCGCGAGGTCACCGCCAGCGGCGACGTCGACGATCTGGACGGCATCACGCGTTTTGCGGTGGCCTATCTGCGCCACGAGCAGGACCTTGACCTGCGCGCCTTCGGCGTGCGTTTCGACACCTACTACCTCGAGTCGAGTCTGTACAGCGACGGCCGCGTCGAACGCACGGTGGCGCAACTGGCCGCTGCCGGCAAGACCTATGAGAGCGATGGCGCGTTGTGGCTGCGCAGCACCGAGTACGGCGACGACAAGGACCGCGTGATGCGCAAGTCCGACGGCAGCTACACCTACTTCGTGCCGGATGTCGCATACCACGTGAGCAAATGGGAACGCGGCTTCACCAAAGTGATCAACGTGCAGGGCAGCGACCACCATGGCACGGTGGCGCGCGTGCGTGCCGGCTTGCAGGCCACCGGCGTGGGCATTCCGGCAGGTTACCCAGACTATGTGCTCTACAAGATGATCACGGTGATGAGAAGCGGCGAGGAGGTCAAGATTTCCAAGCGCGCCGGCAGCTACGTGACGCTGCGCGACCTGATCGAGTGGACCAGCTGCGACGCGGTGCGCTTTTTCTTGATCAGCCGCAAATCCGACACCGAGTTCGTGTTCGACATCGATCTGGCGCTCAAGCGCAATGACGACAACCCGGTGTTCTACGTGCAGTACGCGCATGCGCGCATCTGCTCGGTGCTGGCGCTGTGGCAGACCGAGCATGGCGCACAGGCCTTTGAGGCCAGCGACGCCGAACTGACCCGCCTCGGCGCGCCCACCGAAACCGCGCTGCTGCGCACGCTGGCCCGTTACCCCGAGGTGCTGGCGCGCGCCGCCGACGAATTTGCGCCGCACGACCTCACGTTCTACCTGCGCGACGTGGCGGCGAGTTTTCACACGTACTATGCGGCCGAGCGTTTTCTGGTCGCCGACCCCGCGCTGGCGCGCGCGCGCATGGCGTTGCTGACCGCCACGCGGCAGGTGCTGCGCAACGGTTTTGCCGTGCTCGGCATCTCGGCGCCGGCCAGCATGAGTCGCGACACCATGGAGGAGTCGGCATGAGCGCGCACGGCCGTCCGAAGGGCGAATCCCCCCGCGGGGGGACGGCGCGCAGCGCCAAGGGGGCCGCGTGAGATCGCAGCGCGGCGGCTTCGTGATGGGCCTGATCATCGGCCTGCTGCTTGGGCTGGGGTTGGCGCTGGCGGTGGCGCTGTACGTGACCAAGGCGCCGGTGCCGTTCGTCAACAAGGTGCCGCAGCGCACGCCCGAGCAAGACGCCGCCGAGGCCGAACGCAACAAAAGCTGGGATCCCAACGCGCCGCTGGCCAACAAACCGTCGGCTCGCGCGTCGGCGCCTGTCGCGGGCCCGACCACACCGGCGGCGCCGCCGGCCAAGGCCTCGGCCGTGGCCGAACCGCCCAAAGCGGTGCGCGACCCGGCGGCCATCCTCTCCGGCCAGGAGCCGCCGCCAATCGCCATCGCGCCGCGGTCGGCCAAACCCGGGGTCGATCCGTTCATCTACTTTGTGCAGGTGGGAGCGTTCAGCAAATCCGAAGACGCCGAGCAGCAGCGTGCCAAGCTGGCCATGCTCGGCTACACGGCCAAGGTGACCGAACGCGAGCAATCGGGCCGCTTGATGTACCGCGTGCGGCTGGGACCCTATCAATTGCGCGATGAGGCCGAATCGGCTCAGAGCAAGCTGCAGTCAGGCGGCGAGACCGCTGCACTGGTGCGGGTGGAGCGCTGACAAGCGCCGCACACCCTGATCGCACGACACGAACACACGAAAGGGAAGCCTCATGAACCGCCGCCGATTTGCCATCCGCCTGGCTGCTGCCGCCGCCGCGCCCGGCCTGCCTTTGGCTGCTTGGGCCCAGGGCGCACCAGTTGAGGGGCGCGACTACGCGCGGCTGGTGCAACCGCTGCCGATGCCAGCCACCGGCAAGATCGAGGTGGTCGAGTTCTTCGGCTATTGGTGCCCGCATTGCAACAGCTTCGAGCCGACGCTCGACGCCTGGTCGCGCAAACTGCCGGCCGACGTGGTGTTCCGGCGCGTGCCAGTGGCGTTCTCGGCACCGCAGGAGCCGTACGCCAAGATCTACTTCACCCTCGAGGCGATGGGCCTGCTGGAGCAGATGCACCGCAAGGTGTTCGCTGCCATCCACGTGCAGCACCAGCACCTCGAGAAGGACAGCGAGATCCTCGCCTTCATGACGGCCAACGGCGTCGACGCCACCAAGTTTGGCGACACCTACAAGAGCTTCACGGTGGCCAGCAAGTTCAAGCAGGCTCGCCAATTGGCCGATGCATACCGGATCGACGGCGTGCCCACGCTGGGCATCCACGGCCGCTTCTTCACGTCACCCTCGCTCGCCGGAGGAGCCGATCAGGCGCTGCGCGTCACCGATCAGCTGATCCAGCGCGCGCGGCAGGGGTGAGGTCGGGACCGAGCGAGTCCCTGCACGCTCGCGACGGCGGGGTGCGTCGCGCGTTGACTTCAGTGTGCGTCGCGCTCTTGCTGCTCGCGCAGCCGCTGGCCATGGCGGATGCCCGGCGAGGCCGCCTCGGCTTCACCGTGTACGTGGAGGTCGACGGCTCCTACGCCACGCCGGTGTTGAAGTCCGTGCGCGTGCAGGAGATCGAGCCCGGTTCGCCCGCGGAGGCGGGGGGCCTGAAGACCGATGACCAGATCCTGCAGGTGCAAGGCAAGCCGCTGCAGGGCGCCAACGCGCGCGAGGTGGCTGCGATGGTCCAGGTGCCGCCCGGCCAAAGGCTGCGGTTGGTGGTGCGCAGTACCGATGGCGCGCAACGCCACGTGACGATCGTGGCCGGCCCGCCCGTGCGCAGTCCGCGCTGAGCGCCGCAGGGAATCCTGACGCGTTTCGCCGTGATCGTTGGGAGGCCGAGGCGTCGTCCACTCCAACTGCGCAAACTTGAACCTAAGTTAACGACACCCAGCAATGCCGCGCGCTTTGTTCTGCCATCGCCGGCTAGAATGACCTGCAAGTTCTGTGCCGAGTCATGCCCAGCCAAGCCGTTCGCTCCCCTCAGTCGCCGCTGCGCGCTCGCAGTCGCGCTGCTTTGGGGGGCGGTCTTGCGGCACTGATGTTGGCCCTGCCGGCCGCCGCGGAGCGCGCCGACCGCACCAAACCGCTGACCATGGAGGCGGATCGCCCCTGCACCGTGGACTTGGTGCGCCAGCTCAGCGTGTGCAGCGGCAACGTCGTGATCGCCCAAGGCACGCTGGTCATCCGCGCCGACCGCATCGAGCTGCGCGAGTTGCCGGACGGCCACCGCGTCGCCACCGCGCTCGGCACACCCGGCAAACCGGCGAACTACAAGCAGCGGCGCGACGGCGGCGAAGAAGAGCTCGAAGGCAGCGCCGAGCGCGTGGAATACGACGCGCGTAGCGATACGCTGCGCTTTGTCGGCAACGCGCAAGTGCGGCGCCTGCGCGGCAGCGTGGCGGCCGAAGACATTCAGGGCAGCGTGATCGTGTGGGACAACGCGGCCGAGATGTTCAGTGTGCAAGGCGGCGCTGCCACGCCCGGCAACCCCGGCGGCCGCGTGCGCGCGGTGCTCAGCCCGCGCGCCGAGCCGGCTTCCGCGCCCGGCGCGCTGCAAGCCAACCCGCCGTTGCAACCCAGCACGTCGCTCGAGGAGCGCCGTTGAACGCCGCCCTCGACAGCGCCGCGACGGCGACGCGGCAAGCCGATGTGTCGCCGCCGGCGACGATTGCGAATGCTGCCGCCGTGCAGGACGCTTCTCGCCTTGCCCACGCCAGCCGTCTCGAAGTCAGCGGCCTGCAAAAGGCGTTCGGCTCGCGCCAGGTGGTCAATGACGTGCATCTGGCGGTCGGCGCCGGCGAGGTGGTCGGGCTGCTCGGGCCCAACGGTGCCGGCAAGACCACGACCTTCTACATGGTGGTCGGCCTGATTCGCGCGGACGCCGGCGACATCCGCATCGACGGCGAGCCCGTGCATGGCAAGCCGATCCATCAGCGCGCGCGGCTCGGCCTGTCGTACCTGCCGCAGGAGGCCTCGATCTTTCGCAAGCTGACGGTGCAGGAGAACATCCGCGCCGTG
>JBIODO010000229.1:0-6881 GCA_044445225.1 Burkholderiales bacterium | reverse complement strand
TCGGCGGTGGTGGAATGCGCGAAGCCGATCGGCATGAAGCCGGCGACCGTGATGAGGGCGCCCGACAGGCGGGGCATCGCGGTGGAGGCGTACGAGAAGGCGGCCGCCTTCACGCGGTCCCAGCCCCCTTCCATCTTCACCACCATCATCTCGATGGCGATGATCGCGTCGTCCACCAGCAGACCGAGCGCGATGATCAGCGAGCCGAGCGATATGCGCTCCAGGTTCCAGCCCATCGCCAGCATCACCATGGCGACCACGCCCAGCACCAGCGGCACCGAGATGGCGACGATCAGGCCGGTGCGAAAGCCCAGGCTCAGCAGGCTCACCGCCATCACGATCACGAGCGCTTCCATCAGCGAGCGCTCGAATTCCCACACGGAATCCTTCACGGTGGTGGGCTGGTCGGCGACGCGCTCCAGCTCGATGCCGTGCGGCAGCTCGGATTGCACCTTCGCGACCGCGTCTGCCACGGCCTTGCCGAGCTCCACGACGTTGCCGTCGTCGGTCATCACGATGCCGACCATCAGCACGTCCTGGCCGTTATGACGGATGGTGTAGATCGGCGGGTCCTGGAAGCCGCGCTTGACCGTCGCGATGTCGCCGAGCTTGATGGTCCGGTCGCCGGCGGCGATCGGCACGTTGCGGATGTCGTCCAGATTCGTGAACTGGCCGCTCACGCGCACGAAGACGCGGTCCTGGCTGGTGTCGATCGAGCCGCCAGGCATCATCACGTTCTGGCTCTTCAGGCTCTCGGCGATGGCGAGCGGCGTGATGCCGAGCGCGGCCAGGCGCTCGTGCGAGAACTCCACGTACACCTTCTGCTCCTGCTTGCCCAGAAGGTCGACCTTCTTCACGTAGGGCGCCTTGAGCAGGCGGCGCTTGATGTCCTCGGAGATGTCGGACAGCTCCGCGTGCCCGATGCCGTCACCCTTGACGGCATAGAGCAGCGAGTAGACGTCGCCGTACTCGTCGTTGAAGATCGGGCCGACGACGCCGTCGGGCAGTTCGAGCTTGAGGTCGGAGAACTTCTTGCGCGCCTGGTACCAGGCTTCCTGCTGGTCGTTGTGCGAGGTGCCGCCCTTCACGGTGATCGTCATGCCGCCGTAGCCCTGGCGCGCAAAGGTGACGACCTTCTCGAAGTGGTCGAGCTGCTCGAACTTTTTCTCCATGCGGTTCAGGAGCTGGTCCTGGATCTGCTGTGCGCTCGCGCCGGGCCAGATCACGGTGGCCGTCATCGACGGCACGGAGAACTTGGGGTCCTCGAGCTGGCCGAGCTTGGAGAAGCTGAAGACGCCCGCGATCGAGACCACGATGATCAGGAAGAGCACCACGGCGCGATGCCCGAGCGCCCATTCGGTGAGGTTGAAGTTGTTCATCGGGCGGCCTGCTGCGTCGTGTCGACCTGCGTGAGGTTGGCTTCAGCGAGCGCCGCACCGGGCAGCGCGACCTTCAATCCGGGCGCCATCTTCTGCACGCCGGCAGTGACGACCTGCTCGCCGGCCGGCGGTCCGGAGACCAGCACGTCGTCGTTGCGGTAGCCGTGCACCGAAACGCGCAATAGCTCGACGGTGCCCACCGGCTCCTTGCCGGTGTGCTTGACCACCCACAGCGCCGGCTGGCCGTTGCTTTGCGTCATGGCCGTGGCCGGGACGGCCGCCACCGGCGTGCCCGACATGACGCGGTCGGTCAGTAGAGTAGCGGTGGCGCCGAGCGGCAGCACGCGGGCGTTCGTGGGTTTCAGACGCGCGCGGTACGTGCGCGTCTGGGCCGCGGCCTGCGGCGACAGTTCGCGCAGCGACACGTCAAAGCTGTCGGCCGGCGCGCTCGCCAGCGATGCCTTGAAGCGCGCGGTCTTGAAGGCCGCCACCTGGTCCTCGGGCACGTCGACCACGATCTCGGGCTCGCCGGGGTTTGCGATCGAGGCGACCGGCAGCCCTTCGGCGACGACCTGACCGACCTCGAAGCGTACCGCGGTGACCACGCCGCTGCGCGACGCGCGCAGCACGGTGTACCTGAGCCGGTTGCGTGCGAGTTCGAGCTTGCGTGCCTCGGCCTCGGCGGCCGCGTGTGCCGTCTGCGCCCCGCTCGTCGCACGCTCGTCGTCGGCCGCGCTGACCGAGCCGTCGCCCTTCAGGTTGGTGAGGCGCTGCTGCTCCGAGTCGGCCTGGCGGGCCTGAGTGACGGCGGCGGTCCACGCCTGCCGCGCCGCGTCTTCGGCGAGCCGGTAGTCGGCATCGTCCAGCACGGCCAGCACGTCGCCTTCCTTCACGAACTGGCCGACGTCGACCTTGCGCTGGACGACCTTGCCGCCGACGCGGAAGGCCTCGTCCCCTTCGTGCCGCGACTGCACCGTGCCCACGTAGCGGTTGGCTTCGCGCGCATGGTCGTAGCGGAGTTCTGCGGTGCGTACCGGCCGGGGCGCCTCAACGGGCGGCTTGTCCGGGCTGCAAGCGGAGAGCAACGCGGCGATCGGCAAAGCGACGACCGCGGCAAGAGAGTTCTTCAAGACAGTTCCTCGTGGTGGGCGTTGGGTTCAGGAATGCGGGCGCGCGGCGCCGGCTGCTGTGGGTTGGGCGGCGGGCTCGAAGACCTGCCAGCCCCCGCCCAGCGCCTTGTAGAGCTGCACGCTGTCGAGCAGCAGCTGGGTGCTGCTGTCGTTGGCGCTGAGACGGACTGCCAGGCGCGACCGCTGCGCATCCAGCAGCGGCAGCAGGTCGATTTGCCCGCGGTCGTAGAGCGATTGCGCGCGGCCCAGTGCCGCCTCGGCGGAGGTCGCGGCGTTCTGCAGCGATTGCGAGCGCTGCCGCTCGGCGGAAAGCGCGACCAGCGAGTTCTCAACGTCCTCCAGCGCGCGCACGATGCCGTCCTCGGCTCGCAGCAGCGCTTCGCGCTGGCCGCTCTCGGCGACCTCGTTGAGAGCGCGCGTGCGGCCGGCGTTGAAGATCGGCATCGCGAGCAGGCCCGCCACGTTGGTGTAGCGGGCGGAGCCCAGACCGATGCTGTTCAGCTCCACGTTCTGGCGGCCGAACGACGCGTCGAGAAAGAGCCGCGGGAACCATTCGGCCGCGGCCTGCTGGCGGCGCGCATTGGCAGCGTCCAGTTGCGCCATCAGCGCGAGCACGTCGGGCCGGCGCTGCAGCAGTGCGGCGGGTTGTCCCGGCTGGGCCTCGGGCACGACCACGTCGCCGCGCCAGGGTTCGATGCGCGCGGCATTGAAGGCCTGGTCGCCGATCAGCACTGCGATGCGGTGCCGCGAGACCGCCGCAATCGTCTCCAGCGGCGGGATCTGCGCGCGCGCCGATTCGGCGTCGGTCTGCGCGCGTTCCACATCGAACGAAGTCGCCAGGCCCGCGCGCTGGCGCGCCTTCACCAGGCGCAGGGTCTCGTCATGGGCGGCAGAGATCGCACGCAGCGTGTCGAGCTGGTGCAGCGCACCGACCAGCGTGAAGTAGTTACTGGCGACATCGGACATCACCAGCAGGCGCACGCCGCGCACGCCGTGCTCCGCGGCCAGTGCGTCGGCGGCGGCCGCGGCTGCACCCGCGCGCAGGCGGCCGCTCAAGTCGACCTCCCACGAGACGTCGAGGCCGGCACTCGCGCTCTTGGTGTCCGGCAGGGCCCGCTTCACGGCATCCCCGTAGCCGCTGCTGCGATCGCTGGCCGCGCCGAGGGCGCTGACGCTGGGCATCAGGAAGGACCGGCTGACCGTCACGCCGGCACGCGCGGCGTACAGGCGCTCGGCGGCGATCTTGACGTCGCGGTTCTCGCGCGCCGCGCGGCGGACCAGGTCGGTCAGCGCCGGGTCGTGGAAGCTCTCCCACCAAGCGGCCTCGGGCTCCATCTCGGCGGCCGTGCTCGCGGCGAACTGGCCCGGCACGTCGACCGTCGGATGGGAGACCGGCGTGGCGCAGCCGCTGAGCACCAGGACGACCGATGCGGCCAGCGCCGCCGCCATAACGAGACCGGTCAGCTGACACGGTTCGAATGTCTGCTGCTTTGGGGACGGCGGGTGTGCGGGTGAGCGTGGCATCAGAGTGACTCGTCTGGATTCAATGGGATGTCAGCGTAGGGCGCCCTGCGCGCGAAGTCGTCAGCGTTGGGTCGACATTCGGTCGCCATATGGGCGCTCACGCGGCCGTGTCGTCCGCCGGCTGCGCTGTGGCCGCGGGCGCGAGGTCGCTGGCAATGGATTCCAGCAACTCGGCGGCGCAGGCGAATTCCCGCTGGCACCCGGTCACCAGGTTTTCGAGGCGGCCGGCGAGCGCTCCGGGCGTAGCGTCGCCGCGCAGCTTCAGCACATACGCGCGGCGGTTCGGGTACTTGGATTCAGCGTTCAGCACCATTGCAGCTTCGGATCGGAGAAGTTCGGCGTCAGCGTAGGCCGCTCCTCCGGTCGAGTCCTCAGCGAAAGGTCGACGTTCGGTCGACAGTGCGCACGCATGCAAGCGCGGCGGATTGCCGACCGGTGTGCTCACCTGGCCCCGGAGCTGTGCGAACAGCGGGCGCGAGGACGGCCGTTTTAGGCCGCTGCGCCGCAAGCCGCGTCAGGTCGACTTCACGGCCTGCAGGATCGACCGCGCGCGCCGCATCGGCACGGTGTCGCCCGCTTCGGGGAGCCGGTCGACGAGCGCGGCGAGGGCGCTGCGCTCCGCGGCCGCCGCGTCGTGGTGCTCGCACAGGTCGACGAGCGCGAGCAGTTCGAGCCAGGACGCTTCCCTTGCCCGTGCCTCCTCGATCGCGCGCCTGACCGAGGCGGCGCCGGCGTCGGCCCGGCCTTGCGCACGCGCGATCGCCGCCTCCAGCAGCCACAACTGCGGCAGATACACGCGCTCGGCCAGCTCGTCCGCGAACCGCAGCGCTTCGTCGAGTTCTGCCTGCGCCGCATCATGCTGGCCGGCGAGCAGCAGGGCCTGCGCCGCATAGCCCAACACCTCGCTGCTGCCGGAGCGCATGCCGAGCCGGATGTTGTCTTCGAAGGCCTCGCGGATCAGGCGGTGGCCCTCGAGCGGCGCTCCGTTGAGCGCCTGCACCCAACCGCGGAACCAGCGGCACGCCGTGCCGCCCTGCGCCAGCGAGAACTCGTCGACCAGCGAGCGCATCTCCTCAGCCAGGACGGCGACGCGTTCGGCGTTGCCCAGGCGCACCTCGACCAGCGCCTGCCGCCAGGTGGCGTCGAGGCGCGTCATCGGATGGCGCAGCTCGCGTGCGCGCTCGCGCGAACGCCGCGCATGCGCGCGGGCCTGCTCGAAGAGGCCGCGGTGCACGAACTCGCTGGCCAGCAGCCCATGCAGCGTCACCTGCGTGTCGGCCACGAAGATCGCCGTGGTCGCGTGGTCGAGCGGCTCGGCGGCGGCCAGGCCGCGCTCGAACCATGCGAGCGCCGCCTGCGACCGGCCCTGCATGTAGTGCACCTGACCGTGCACGATGCACGCCACCAGCATCAGCGCCGAGTCGTTGGACGCCGACGCGAGCGCCTCGGCGCGCTGCGCCACCTCCAGCGCCTGCGCATACTCGCCGCGCAGGCTCAGCACGTAGCCGAAGCCGTTCAGCAGGCGCCCGCGCATCGCGTGCCTGGGTATCGCCGGCAGCAGCGTGTAAGCACGCTCGAAGGCGTTTCTGGCTTCGCTGCCGACGCCCAGCGATTGGAAGGCGGCCGCGCCGTGCAACGTGGCGATCAAGATCTCGAGCGCGTTGCGCTCTTCCCCCTGCGGCGCCTGCTGCAGCAGCGCAAAGGCACGCTCGGTATGGCTCAGGCACGACGCTGGGCTGAAGTTCAGCAGCGCGGCTTGCGCCGCCTCGGCGTAGTAGCGCAGCGCGAGCATCGGCTGCCGCCCGCGGTCGAAGTGCATCGCCAACTCGGCGGCGACCACCGGCACGCCGGCCGAACGCTCCCGTTCGAGGGCCGCGCCGACCTGGCGGTGCAGGTGCGTGCGGACCGAGGGCGCCGTGCGGTCATACAGCACCTGGCGAAACAGCGCATGCCGGAACGTGTAGGGCAACTCGGCCGCCTCGTCGACCTCACCTGCGCGCGGCGCGGTGAGCCACACGTGCTCGCGCACCAGCTCCCCGCAGGCATGGGCCACCGATGCGACGTCGCGCTCCAGGGCCAGCGCCACCGTGTCGACGCGGAACTCCACCCCGCAAACGGCCGCCGCCGCGAGCAGGGAACGCTGCTCGCTGCCGAGCCGGGCGATGTAGTGGTCGATGATGGCCGCCAGGCTCTCTGGCACCGCCACCGCTGCGAGCCGCGCCTCCACCGCCGCGTCGTCCGCCGTGCGTTCCATCACCTCGGTGATGACCGACGAGACGAACAGCGGCACGCCGTCCGTGCGCTCGTGCAGCGCACGCACGAATGCCTCGTCGCGCGCGAGCGAGGCCGAGCGTTGCGCGATGTAGTCGGCGATCTCGGTCTCCGAGAACGGATCGAGCACCACCTCCTGGCACAGGTGGTGCAGGCGCAGCTCGTGGCGCAGCGGGTTGAGCGGGTGGTCCCGCGCGATCACCTCGGCCAGGCGGAAGCTCGACAGCCACATCAGGCGAGCGCGCCCGCGCCGCCGCGCGACGTAGTCGATTAGCTGGATGGTCGCCCGGTCGCTCCAGTGCAGGTCTTCCGTCACCAGCAGCAGCGGACGCTGCTCGGTGTAGCGGTCGAGCAGCTCGGCCATCTCGCGCAGCATGCGATCCGGGCCCACGCCGGCCAGCTCACGCCGCAGCGCGTCGCGTTCCTCCGCGGTGCTGAGCCACGGCAGTTGCAGCAGCCAGGTCGGTGCCACGGTGCGCAACAGTGCCGGCAGCGTGCGGTCGCCGCGGCACAGCTCGGCCAGCGCTTCCAGCACCGGCAGATAGGGCTCGCCGGTGCCGTAGTGCTCCACGCACTG
>JBIODO010000228.1:0-6934 GCA_044445225.1 Burkholderiales bacterium | reverse complement strand
GGGCAATCTCGCACAGCCTTCCAGCCAGGCCGTGCTCGTGAGCGGCGTCCAGATGCTCGATCCCGCGACTCAGCGCAGCATCATCGCGGCTGATTCCAACCGCTTGACGTTCAGCGGTGCGCCGCCGGACGCTGCCGAGCTGAAGGCGGGCGACGTCTTCATCGCGCAGGAACTCGCCCGCAAGGTCGTCTCGGTGCAGACGGTCGGGGGCAACACCGTGGTGCAAACGAGCAGCCCCGAACTCGGCGAGGTGTACCGGATCCTGCAACTGTCGGCGTCGGTGCTCCTGACCGACGACCAGCGGGTCACAATCGGTGCCACCCCTCGCGCGCGGGCGCTGCGCGAGATCCCCCAGACCGTAAGCGTCGCGTCCAAGGACGGCCAGTACACGATCACGCTGCGCGAGGGCGTGGTCAACGGGACGGTCGTGCTCGACCAGCCGAAGGTCGACCTGGCCTTCAATTTCGGCACCCCGGCACCAGCCTACGCGAGTGTGCACTTCAAGGCCGGCGAGACCTTCGATCTGCAGTTGGCCGTCGCCGGCAGCACATCCGCGGGCCCGGTGGAGATTCCGCTGCTCGAGTTCAAGGTGCCAATCGTCGTGACGGGCGGGACGGTAGAGCTCGTGGTCGAGCTCAGTCTTCAGTTCGAGGCCTCCGGAAATGCGAGCGTCAGCGCGTCGGTCAGCCAGCAATCGGCAGTCGACGCCGGCATCGACGCAACGTTCAATCCGTTCAACGTCAAGGTGACCAACAACAGCACCCCGCCGACGTTCACGCTGTCTCCGCCGCAGTTCAAAGGCGAACTCAGCGCGACCGCCGCGCTGCAGCCGGCGTACAACGTGCAGCTGTTGCAGTTCTCGCTCGCCGGCATGGAGAACCAGCTGGGCGCACGCGCGGCGGCGACCGAGACGGTGAGCCTGACCAGCGCCTGCGAGCGGCTAGTGCTGTCGCGGTTGTTCGCGGCAAGCTTCTACGTGATGGTGCCGCAAGTCGCGCTCGAAGGGGTGTCGTTCAGCTGGGACAGCTTCTTCGATCGGCTGAACAACTTCTCGATGGAGAAGGTTCCGGTCCCGCTCTTCGAGATCCTTTCGCCGATCTACGATTCGGGCGACCTCTGCATCGTCACCAATCAGCCGCCGGTGGCCGACCCCGGCCCTGGAACAACCGTGGCCTCGGGCGCCCAGGTCATGCTCGATGGCAGCGCATCGCTCGATCCCGATGGCAAGGTCATCGCGTATGCGTGGACGCAGACCGCCGGCCCTGCAGTCACATTGACCGGCGCATCGACGGCAATCGCGAGCTTCGTCGCGCCCGCCGGGCCGGCCACCCTGACGTTCAGGCTGACCGTCACGGACAACGGCGGCGCCAGCGCGAGCCGGGACGTGAGCGTCACCGTTGATGCCGCGCCCCCGCCGAGTGTGCCCACCGCGCCGGTCGACGTGAGTGCGCAAGCCGGGGATGGGCAGCTGCAGTTGAGCTGGTCAGCGGTCACCGGCGCCACGAGCTACAACGCGTACTACGCGACCGCGGCGGGTGTCACGCCGTCGAACTACGCGACGCTCCCGGGCGGAACGAAGATCGCGGGCGCAGCGTTCCCGCTGACGATCGGCAGCCTCGCCAACGGCCTCACCTACTATCTCGTGGTGACCGCGGTGAACGCGGTGGGCGAGGGTAGCGCGTCGCAGGGGGTCAGCGCGACGCCGCATGCGACCTCCGGAAGCGGTGCGGCGCAGCGCCACCCGACCCTGGCGTTGTCGATCAACGCAGCCTGTGTCGTGCTGCGCGATGGCACGGTGCGTTGCTGGGGCAGCGGACCACTCGGTGACGGAAGCACGACCCAAGTGGCCATCGGCTCTGCCACGCCGGTGCAGGTTCAGGGCATCGCGAGTGCCACGGAGCTCAGCGCCGGCCGGGACCACATGTGCGCGCTGCTTGCGGACACGAGCGTTCACTGCTGGGGCAGCAACCAGTTCCGCCAGCTCGGCGACGGCTCGACCGCCGTTCGGGCCAACGCACCGACCCAGGTGCTTGGGCTCACCGGCACGGTCGCGCTCACGTCGGGCGACAACTTCACCTGCGCACTGCTGGCCGACAGCACGGTGCGTTGCTGGGGCGACGACCAGGGCCAGGAGCTCGGCGTGCCCATGCCGCCCGGCGGCTTCGTCGTCACGCCGGTCCAGGTGCCCAACATCGCAGCCCCGGTCGCGATCGCGGCTGGAGGCGTCCGTAACTGCTTGGTCACATCCGACAACAGAGTCCAGTGCATTCAGCCCGCGGGGCCGGGCGGCGCACCAATACCGGTTGACCAGGGCTTCAGCGGCGCGGTCGCCCTGGCGGTGGAGGCTGCCGACAACATGTGTGCCCTTCTCGACAATGGCAGCGCGGCCTGCTTCGGCACCAACAGCGTCGGGCAACTCGGCAATGGCGGCACGACCTCGTCGGAGACGCCGGTAGCGGTATCCGGCCTCGCCGGGGCCGCCTGGATCAGCGGCGGGAGCTTCGCCAGCCACCATTGCGCGCTGCTCGCGACGGGCTCGCTGCGCTGCTGGGGCAACAACGACAACGGGCAGCTCGGAACCGGCAGCTTCAGCAGCAGCGCGTTCTCAAGCACGCCGCAGGCCGTCATCGGCATCAGCAACGCGGTCACGGTGGCCGGCTCATACCGAGACGCATGTGCCGTGCTTGCCGACGGGAGCGTGCGCTGCTGGGGACAACGGTTCTGGATCGGCGCCGACAGCGCGCTCTCGACCGCCACGCCCGAAGTAGTCGGTGGCATCACAAACGCAAGATGAACTGGAGCTACCGGATTCGGGCGTCGCGCAGTTCGGCGCCACGCGGGCCCCGTGGTAACCCGGGGGTAACGCGGGGCGCACTAGGTTTGCGGTCATGGTGATCGAGTCGATTCGCTGCCTCACGGCGAATGCACGACACTGCCTTCGATGCCGCGCGCAAGAACCAACGAGTCCGCCGTCCAGCGTCCAGGCAAGGCCTGGCAGCTGCGGCTCCTCGGCCAGCCAGCACTCGTGCCATCGGGCCGCGGCCAGCCGATCGTGCTACCGCCCAAGGATGCCGCCCTGCTCGCCGTGGTTGCGTTGTCGGGTCCGGTGAAGTCCGCCCATCTGGCCGCGATGCTGTGGCCTACCGCAAACGCCAAGCAGGCCGACACCAACTTGAGGCAGCGGCTGTTTCGCCTGCGGCGGCGTGCCGATACGCCACTGGTCGAGACTGGCACCTTGCTCCGTCTGGCCGATGGCGTGCAAACCGATCTCGCGCCGACGCTGCAGTGCATCGACAGCGACGACCAGGCCGGCACGCTGGACCTATTGGGCGACCACGAGTTCGAAGAGCTGCCCGAGTTGGCCGAGTGGCTTCGGGCTGAACGGCGCCGCTGGCACGAGCAGCGTGACGCCGCATTGGCCGCCGCTGCGTCGCGCTGCGAGAAGGACGGCGCCATCGCCAATGGGTTGGTATATGCGCAGCGCCTGATCGAGAGTGATCCGCTGGCCGAACACGCGCAGCGCCGATTGATGCGGCTGCACTACCTGCGCGGCGATCGCGCCGCCGCGATTGCCGCCTTCGAGCGCTTCGAGCAACGGTTGAAGGACGAGCTGGGTACGAAACCGTCCGCCGAGACCATCGAGCTGATGGCCACCATCGAGCGTGGTGCAGCCGCCCTCCCGGCACGGCGCGCTGTCGCGCCCGCCAGCCTGCTGCGCCCGCCGCGGCTGGTCGGCCGCGACCGCGAACTGCACGCGCTGCAGCGTGCATGGGCTGGCGCGCGCGCGTTCCTGTTGCTCGGCGAAGCTGGCATCGGCAAGAGCCGTTTGTTGAGCGACTTCGCCGCCAGCGAGGCCGGCATCACAACAGTCAAGGCGCGCCCCGGTGACGGAGGCGTGCCTTATGCGGTGTTGGCCCGCCTGCTGCGCGCGGTGCTGGCCCGCCATCCGATCGCGATGCCGCCGTCGCGCAAGCAGGAGCTGGCGCTGCTGCTGCCTGAGTTAGGCACCGCCGTGGCGCTGTCGGGCGCCGCGCAACGCCTGCTGCTGCAGCGGACCGTCGAAGCCTGCCTCGCGGACGCCATTGCGCTCGGCCGGCGCGCGCTGGTGGTCGACGACCTGCACTTCGCCGATAGCGCCAGCCTCGACGTGCTGCAGTCGCTGATCGAAGCCGACGACCTGGTCGAGCTACGCTGGGGGCTGGCGCAGCGGCCTGCCGAAGGCGGCAGCGCGGCACAACAACTGCGCAACACGCTCGAAGAGGCGCAGCGCCTCGAGATGGTGAGGCCGTCGCCGCTCAACGCTGCGCAGCTGGCGGAGCTGGTGGAGTCGTTGGGGCTGCCGGAACTCGACCCCGTAAGCTTGGCGCCCGCGCTGCTGCGCCACAGCGGCGGCAACCCGTTGTTTGCCCTGGAGACGTTGCGCGACTTGGTGCTGTCGGGCGGGGCGGCAGCGCTCGACGGCGGTGGCCGCCTGCCGCAGCCGCCCACCGTGAGCGCGCTGGTGGAGCGTCGACTGATGCAACTATCGCCTGCCGCGCTCAAACTCGCGCGCGTAGCCGCGTTGGCCGGAACGAACTTCAGTGCCGAACTGGCGGCGGCCGTGCTCGAGTTGCATCCACTGGACATCGCCGAACCGTGGCGCGAACTAGAAACCGCGCAAGTCATTCGAGACGGCGGCTTTGCGCACGATCTGATCCATGACACCACGCGCGCGTCGGTGCCCGCGCCGATCGCCGAGTTGCTGCACGAACGCATCGCACGCCATTTGCAGTCGCGCGGCAGCCCAAGCGCCAGCGTGGCGCCGCATTGGGCCGGCGCGGCGCACTGGCTTGAGGCTGGCGAGGCCTATGCGGCGGCGGCCCAGCAGGCGCAAAGCGCATCGCAGCGCACGCACGAAGTGGAATGCTGGAACCAGGCCGCCTCGTGCTTCGACCGCGCCGACGCGCGCGAGCGCGCCTTCCAATCGCGTTGCAGCAGCGTGCCGGCAATGATCGTGGTGCAGGGTGTGGCACCGGCGCGCACCATGGTCGATGCCTTGCTCGAATCAGCGCAGACCGACAACGAACGCGCTTCGGCGCTGATCGCCAAAGCGATGGCGGCATTGATGGCGGCTGACCACGGTGTGGGCATCGACGCCGCACAACAGGCCGGCAAGCTGGCCCGCGGCCTCGATGCCATGTGGCTCGACCTTGAAGCCGGGTGCTTGCAGGCGGTCGGGCTGTCGCAGGCCGGGCGCGCCTCGGAGGCGCTGGCCATCATCGAGCCCTATCGCGCGCTGGTGGAGCAAGAAGGCGACGCCAGGCAGCGCGGCCGCTTTTGGGCCGACTATGCCTATGCCTTGAACGCCGTGCGCCGCTTGCGCGACACCGCCTTCGCGCTGCAGCAGGCCATCGCCAACGCACAAGCGTTGGGCGACCTGGCGGAGCTGGCGACTTTGACCTCCAACCTGGCCACCGTAAAGGGCAACCTCGGCCAGGTCGACGACGCGCTGTCGCTCGCGCGCCGAGCGCTTGCGATACAGACCGAACTCGGCGCCACCGACGGCCCCGAAGGCGGCGTGGTGCATGCCTACGTGGGACTGTATTGCGGCATGAGCGGCCGCTACCGCGAAGCGCTCGAACACCTCGATTCTGCGATGGCCTGATTCGCGCGCGACAAGCAGGTGTTGTGGACCGCGGTGGCGGCCAACCACAAAGCGCAGTTCCTGATTGACCTGGGCCAGTTCGCGCGCGCGCGCCAGGCGCTTGAGTACGAGCGCCCGCCGGTCAGGTCGGTGCAGGCACGCGGCGCCAACGTGGCCGCGCGCATCGATCGCGCGTTGGGCCACCACGCGGGCCAACAGGTGGTTCGGGCCGCGCTGGATACGCTGAGCGCTGGCGACGACCCGCATGTGCGCATGCATCTCATGCTCGACGCCGCTGAAGACAACGACCCACAGGCCACGCTGCAGCGCTGCGACGAGGCCCTGCAGCTGGCTCACCAGCTCGAATTCGCCGGCGTGGCGCTGAAGGCGCGGCTACTGCGTGCGCTGGCGCAATCGCGTGCCGGACAGACGCAGGAGGCGGCACTCGCAATGCGCGAGTCGGTCGAGCAGATGGCGCAGCTGCAGCCGGCCGACATGTACTTCGGCGAGGCCTGGTGGATCGCCGCGCAGGTGTTCGATGCCAATGGCGACGGCGACCATAGCCTGCTCGCACTGGCGCGCGGCGCGCAGTGGGTGCGCCGCGTCGCGCTGCCCAACGTGCCAGACGAGTTTCGCGAAAGCTTCCTGACGCGCAATCCTGTGAACCGCGTGCTGCTCGCCGCCGCTGACCGGCGCACACCGCGCTAGCAGTACTGCATCGCCCCAGTACGTTGACACGCAAGTTGCGGAACGCAATGCTGAGTCCCTTGTGGGCGCGGTTGTACGTGTCCCCATGCACATCGCGCCACAAGCTTGGAGCCTCGATCGCTTCGTACCCTCCCCGCCTTCGAATCCCTGTTCCTCCGACATGTCGAGGAAACTGAAGATTGTCGGGAGCAAGGACTTCGTCGCCTCAATTGCCTTGTTGGAGCCAAACAGTCGTTTGAAAGTGATGTCCGAAGACACCTAGTCGGCTTTCTCGGATTACCAATTGGGCCTCCGACCCAATTGGCCTCGAACCACGCAAAGACCCGAAGCGATTTCTTTCCGGGGGAATCGACGGGGGACCGCAAATAGTTCGAACCTACGAATCCAGGGTTCATGCGGCCTGCCGAGCTTGGTAGGAACATCGCCCTCCAGCCATGACGCCATCAGAACGCCCCGCTGTTCGCCTCTTGTACGAGGTAAGACTCGTCCGGAAACTCCGTGGAGTTGACGGGACACCTGCGGCGGCCGTGCACCCCCGGCCCCGCGGCGACGCCGTCGCACCAAGGTCCCATTTCGCCGCGTGGCGAGTCACACTACGTGATG
>JBIODO010000227.1:0-6941 GCA_044445225.1 Burkholderiales bacterium | reverse complement strand
TGCTGGCGCGCGTCGAGCCGGGACTCGCGCAGCAACGCCAGCATGCCCAGCATGCCGTGGAACGGCGTGCGGATGGCGTGGCTCATGTGGGTGAGGAACTCGCTCTTGGCCTGGCTGGCGCGCAGCGCTTGCTCTCGCGCATCGTCCAGCCGATTCGCCATCGCCTGCAGAGCACGGCGGCTGTCCTCGAGCTGCCGCATGCGACGCAACGCCAGGTAGCCGAACAGGCCGACCATCGCCGACAGGAACACCGTCAAGGCAATGCCAGCGCGGTTGTGCTGCGCGATGGCGTCGCTGCGCGTCGTCACCTGCTGTGCCACGCGGTGCGCGCCGGCCAGCAGCATGTGGTGAATCGGGGCATCGAGCGCTTCGAGGTCGGCCAGCAGCGCCTTCATCGAGGGGATGCTGAATGGCGCCTGCGACGACTGCCCGAGGTAGAGGTCGCAGCGGTCAACGAAGTCGCGCAGCGCGCGCTGGGCAGTGCCGTACTCCGGGCTGTCCGACAACACGCGCTGCGCACGATCGGTCTGCAGCAAACCAATGCGGCTGATGAAGATGTCGTAGCGCAGCTGCAACTGCTCGCGTGCGCTGGCCGGCTCGGCCGCGGCCTGGCGCCAGCGTTCGCGCAGCCGCAGGTACTCGGACTCGAGCTGGAACAGGTTGAGCACGAGGTAGTCGTCTTGCCCCTGCACCGCCTGGTTGAGCAACGCCTGCTGCCGCGCCTGCACAAAAAAAGCCGCCAGCAGCGACAGGATCAGCAGCACGCCGCAGGCGATGAACCAGCCCGACAGCGGCGGCGTCGCGCTGTTGCTTACAGCACGTCGATCGAATTGAGTTGCCATACCGAGCGGCTGTAATACAGGGGGTTGCGCAGCGCGGCGTCGCTGTCGAACGGGTAGATCATGAACAGCGGGCCCTTTTCGCGCACGGTGATGGGTTTGTCGTCGATCAGACGCGCCAGCAAGACGTCGAAGCGCCGCGTGTCCTCGCTCGGCACGTCGATGCGGTAGTCGTTGAGCGCGGCGATGCGCAGCGTGGCGCCCTGGGCGCCCACCAGGCTCAAGACATCGCGCAACAACGGGCCGGTGAACTTGCGCGGCTGCTTGAACCACGGCGTCTTGGTGGTGAAGCTCTGCTGCGCCAGGCCCTCGAGCATCGCCATGTCGAGCATCGCACGCTCGCCCTGGTTGGTGCGCTGGATGCGTCCGCCGACGCTCAGCACCACGGCGCCGCTGGGTGAGCGCAGCGCCTGCGCCTGGCTGCGCATGGGCAGCGCAAAGCCGGTGATCCACAGGAGTGCACGACGACGCGCCTTCACGCCGGCAGCCCTCATGCGGCGCAGGCCCGGTGACACCCAGCGCGCTCGCGCGGCCTGCGCGGCGGGGCGGCGCGTTCTGTGGCCAATGCAAGGGGATGGCGTGACGGCGGCCCGTGCGGGCAGGCAAGCGTGATGTGCAGCAAGGGCGGGTGCGGTGCGGGGCTCAGAGCCCGCAGATTTTAGGCCTGTCGCCAAAGTGCCTCGCGCGGCCACCGCAGCCTCGGCATCGATCGAGAAGCCAGTCACGAACAGACACTTGCAGACGGCGCCGCGGCCAAGGCCCTCGACTAAGCTCGTTTGGGTGATGCCCCTGAGCACGTCCACCTCGCACGACACCGCTGCCGAGCCCGAGCGCGCCGGCTCGCCGGCCGACGGCGCCAATGCGCTGCCGATCGGCCATCGGCTGCACGAGTTCGAGCTGCGCGGCGTGATCGGTGTCGGCGGCTTCGGCATCGTGTACCACGCGTTCGACCATTCGCTGGAACGCGAGGTGGCGATCAAGGAATACATGCCCAGTGCGCTGGCCGGACGCAGCGGCAAGCAGCAGGTGTCGCTGCTGTCGGCCTCGCATTCGGAGACCTTTGCGCTGGGCCTGAGCTCGTTCGTCAACGAGGCCAGGCTGCTCGCGCGCTTCGACCATCCGTCGCTCATCAAGGTGCACCGCTTCTGGGAAGAAAACGGCACCGCCTACATGGTGATGCCGCTGGTCCGCGGCATCACGTTGCGCCGCCTGCGCCAGCAGTCGGACGCCTGCCCTGACGGCGCCTGGCTGGCGCGCCTGCTCGAGCAGCTGCTGGGCGCGCTCGAGGTGCTGCATCGCGAGGGCGTGTACCACCGCGACATCGCGCCCGACAACGTGCTGGTGTCCGACGATGCGCCGCCGGTGCTGCTGGACTTCGGCGCCGCGCGGCGGGTCATCAGCGGCCGCAACCAGACGTTGACCGCGATCCTCAAGCCCAGCTACGCGCCGATCGAGCAGTACGCCGAGTCCAGCGGCATGCGCCAGGGGCCGTGGACCGATTTCTACGCGCTCGGCGCGACGCTGCACTACCTGATCACCGGCAAGCCGCCGATGCCGGCCACCGCGCGCTCGATCAGCGACGAGCAGCCCCGCCTGGCGGGCTCGGGCCAGGGCGGTGTGCCCGACCTGCTGCTGCAGGCGTGCGACTGGATGCTGGCGCTGCAGCCGCAAGATCGCGCCCAGAACGTCGCCGAGTTGCGCGCTGCGCTGGCGGGCACACTGCCGGTGCCGCAACGCGCGCGGCGCAGCAGCGCCAATTCATGGCAGACCACCGTCGTGCAGATGGAGGACGGCGAGCCGGGTGCCTCGGCATTCGGCCCCAGCGAGCTGCCGGTGCCGCGTGCGCGCGCCGAGCACCGCGCGCGGGCGCGGCCGCTTTGGGTTGCGGCGGTGATGATGGTCATGATGTCTGCCGTCGGCGCCTGGTGGGCGTCGGCGCGCACGCCCGTGCAAATTGCACCTTCGCTGGCGGCCACGGCTGCTCGGCCCGCGGCCGACGTGGCGGAGCGCCCGGCGCCGCCCGCGGCCACGTCGGCAACGCGCGGGACGGCGACAGCCAGCGAACAGGCCGCGTCCGACAAGACCGATGCGACCCAACCGGCGGCGGCAACAACGCCCGCCATCGTGCGGCCGCGCGCGCCGGCCGCTGCGAAGGCCGACGGCACGCCGGCGCGCTCGGCCACGAACAGCGCCAAGTCCAGGACCACCGCTCAGCCGGGCGCCACCGAGCTCAACGCAGGCGCGCGCGGCGCCGCTGCCGGGGTGCAGCCGGCCGCCGCCGCGCCACCGACCAGCCCCACGGTCGCCACTGACACCGGCCCTGGGCAGGCCCCGGTGAGGGTGGCCACGGTCACCCACAATCCTCGCGAGCATTGCGGGGGGCGCCACTTGATCGCGTTGCATCGCTGCCTGGTGCGCGAGTGCGAGAAGCCCGAGTACACGGCTCACCGCGAGTGCCAGCGCGTGCGCGACATCGAAGCGAGCGCACGCGCGGCGCTCGACGGGAACTGACCGGCGCGAGCCGGTCGCCCACGCGACAACGGCCGGGTTCCACAGGATGCGTCGCGGCGATGCATCAGGCACAGTCTTGCAGCTCTCGGAAACGCGGAACCGCCTGCCGATGTCGATCAATCTGAATCAACCTCACCACGCTGTCTGGCCGGCGCGCTTGCCGCGCGAACTGGTGCTACCCGAGACGTCGTTGTGGTTCAACACCGAGGTGGTGGCCAAGCGCTATCCCAACAAGGCGGCCTACGTGTTCTGCGGCCGCGCGCTCACCTTCGCCGAGCTGCACGAGCAGGCCTTGGCGCTGGCCGGCTGGCTGCAGGCCCGCGGCGTGGCGCGCGGCGACCGCGTGATCGTGTTCATGCAGAACTGCCCGCAGTTCTCGATCGCGGTGCAGGCGATCCTGCGTGCCGATGCGGTGGTGGTGCCGGTCAACCCGATGAACAAGGCCGACGAGTTCGGTCACTACATCACCGACTCGGGCGCGCGGGTGGCGATCACCACCGCCGATCTGGCGGGCATCGTCGCGCAGGCCGATGCGCAGGTGAGCGCGTCGCAACGCCTGCGCGAGCTGGTGGTCACGCATCTCACCGATGCGATGCCCGAGGGGCCGCTCGATGCCGCCGAAGAGCCCGTCGCGCCGATCCTGCAATGGCTGCGGGCCCGGCCCGAATTGCCGCCGCGCTGCACGCTGTGGCGCGACGCCATCGCCGCGGGGCACGCGCCGCGCGCGCACGAAAGCGGCCCCGACGACATGGCGGTGCTGCCTTACACCTCGGGCACCACCGGCCTGCCCAAGGGCTGCGTGCACACGCACCGCACGCTGATGCACAACGTGGCCGGTGCGGGCCAGTGGGGCCACGGCGGCCCCGAAACCGTGAGCCTGGGCGTGGTGCCGATGTTCCACATCACCGGCTTCATCTACTCGGCCGTGGCACCGCTTGCCAGCGGCGCGACCGTGGTGTTGATGCCGCGTTGGGACCGCGAGCTGTGTGCGCGGCTGATCGCACGCCACCGCGTGTCGCACTGGACCTGCATCCCGACCATGATCATCGATCTGTTCGCCAGCCCCAACGTCGCGAGCTTCGACCTGGGTAGCCTGCGCTACCTGTCAGGCGGCGGCGCCGCGATGCCGCAGGCGGTGGCCGAGCGCCTGAAGCGCGAGTTCGACATCACGTTTGCCGAGGGTTACGGCCTCACCGAGACCGCCGCGCCGACGCACTCGAATTTGCCCGAGCGCGCCAAGCTGCAGTGCCTGGGCATTCCGATCTTCGGCGTCGATTCGCGCATCATCGACCCCGACACGCTCAAGGAAATGCCGATCGGCGAGACCGGCGAGATCGTCAGCCACGGGCCGATGATCTTCAAGGGCTACTGGGGCCACCCGCAGGCGACGAAGGCCGCCTTCGTCGAGATCGACGGCAAGTCGTTCTTCCGCACCGGCGACCTCGGCCGCATGGACGAGGAGGGCTACTTCTTCATCACCGATCGCCTCAAGCGCATGATCAACGCCAGCGGCTACAAGGTGTGGCCCGCCGAGGTGGAGGCGCTGCTGTACCGCAACCCGGCGGTGCAGGAGGCGTGCATCATCGCGGCCAAGGACGCGTATCGCGGCGAGACCGTGAAGGCCGTGGTGGTGCTGCGTGCCGAGGCCCGAGGCAAGACCAGCGCCGACGACATCATCGCGTGGGCGCGCGAGCACATGGCCGCCTACAAGGTGCCCAAGGTGGTGCAGTTCGTCGATGCACTGCCCAAGTCGGGCTCGGGCAAGGTGATGTGGCGCCTGCTGCAGGAGCACGAGAGCGTCGCCAAGGCGTGAGCTAGAAGCTCGAGCCCGGCTGCTGCAGGAACGCCAACTCGTCGGCTGTGCTCGTGCGGCCAAGCGCCGCGTTGCGATGCGGAAAGCGCCCGAAGCGTTCAATGATGTCGTGGTGGCGCTGCGCCCAGATCAGCAGCTCGCCCACCGCAGGCTCGTCGCGCTCGAGCTGCGCAAACAAGCGCGTCGATTCGCGTTGCATCGCCAGACTCTCGGCGTGCTCGAACGGCAGGTAGACGAACTGGCGCTGCACGCCGGGCAGCATTCGGTCTTGCCCTGTACCGACCAGCGCCTGCGCGGCGGCCAGGGCACGCGCATCACCCGCGAACGCGCGCGCGTTGCCTCGATGCACGTTGCGAGTGAACTGGTCGAGCACCACGATCTGCGCCACGGCGCCGCCCGGTGTGGCGGCCCAGTGGGCGAATTCGCCTGCGATGGCGCGCTCGATCGCGGCAGCGAAGCGCTGCCGGATCGACGCATCGAACGCCTCGTCCTTGACGAACCACTGCTTGCGGGGCAGCAGGTGCTGCGAGTCGGCGGGCGCACCGAACCAGAAGTCGAGCACCGCCAAAGCCTGCGCGTCGATCACGTCTGCGCCAGCAGGTCTTGCGCCTCGGGGTGGCGCCGCAGATACGTGCGCACGTAACTGCAGGCCGGGCGCACCTTCAGGCCGTGCGCGCGCGCGTGGTCGAGCGCAGCGCGCACCACCTGTGCGGCCAGGCCGCGCCCCCGCAACGCCGGCGGCGTTTCGGTGTGGGTGAGCCACATCACGCCGTCGATCACCTCGTACTTCGCAATGCACAACTGGCCCTGCGCGCGCAATTCGAAGCGTGAGGCGCCTGCGTTGTGCACGACATCGGCCACCTCGCGCATCAGCATGTCACCGTTTCAGTTGCTGCCATAAGAAGCTGAACTCCAGCGCCAGCATGTCGGCGCGCTGCGCGTTGTCGGCGGCGGCGCCGTGCCCGCCTTCGATGTTCTCGTAGTACAGCAGGTCGTGGCCTTGCTCGAGCATGCGCGCGGCCATCTTGCGCGCGTGGCCCGGGTGCACGCGGTCGTCGCGCGTGCTGGTGATGAACAGCACGCGCGGCAGCTGCTGCTCCTTGCGCACGTTCTGATAGGGGCTGTAGTGGCTGATCCATGCCCATTGCTCGGGCTGGTCGGGGTCGCCGTATTCGGCCATCCACGAGGCGCCGGCCAGCAGCTTGTGGTAGCGCTTCATGTCGAGCAGCGGCACCTGGCAGACCACCGCGTTGAACAACTCGGGCCGCTGCAGCATCACCGCGCCCACCAGCAGCCCGCCGTTGCTGCCACCCTCAATGCCGAGGTGCCGTGCGTCGGTGATGCGCTGCTTGATCAGGTCTTCGGCGATGGCGATGAAATCGTCGTAGCTGCGCTGCTTGTTCTGCAGCACCGCGGCCTGGTGCCAGGCCGGGCCGAATTCGCCGCCGCCGCGGATGTTGGCCACCACCAGCACGCCGCCTTGGTTGAACCACGCTCTGCCGAAGGCGCCGGAGTACCAGGGTTTTTGCGGCACCTCGAAGCCGCCGTAGCCGTACAGCACGGTCGGGTTGTGGCCGTCGGCCTTGGCGCCGCGCGGCCACACCACGAAGTAGGGCACGCGTGTGCCGTCCTTCGATGTGGCGGCGCGCTGCTCCACGCGCATGCCGGTGGCGTCGAAGAAGCGCGGCCGCGATTTCACCAGCTGGCGCTCGTCGCTCCCGGTGGTGGCCAGCATCAGCGAATCGGGCGTCAGGAAGTCGCTGTACTGCAACCAGTAC
>JBIODO010000226.1:0-6969 GCA_044445225.1 Burkholderiales bacterium | reverse complement strand
TCATCTGCGTGCCCTGCGGGTCGACTCAGGTCGAGCGCCGCGCGATCCGCGAGTCCGCGCTCGGCGCCGGCGCGTCGAAGGTTTATCTGATCGAAGAACCGATGGCCGCCGCGATCGGCGCCGATCTTCCCGTCGCCGAGGCGACCGGATCGATGGTGGTGGACGTCGGCGGCGGCACCACCGAGGTGGGCGTCATCTCGCTGGGCGGCGTCGTCTACAAGGGCAGCGTCCGCGTGGGCGGCGACAAGTTCGACGAAGCCATCATCAACTACATCCGCCGCAACTACGGCATGCTGATCGGCGAGCCCACCGCGGAACACATCAAGAAGACCATCGGCTCGGCCTTCCCCGGCTCCGAAGTGAAGGAGATGGAGGTCAAGGGCCGCAATCTTTCCGAGGGCGTGCCGCGCAGCTTCACGATCTCCTCCAACGAGATCCTCGAAGCGCTGACCGACCCGCTGAACCAGATCGTCTCCAGTGTGAAGAACGCGCTGGAGCAGACCCCGCCCGAGCTCGGCGCCGACATCGCCGAGCGCGGCATGATGCTCACCGGCGGCGGCGCTCTGCTGCGCGACCTCGACCGCCTGCTCGCCGAAGAAACCGGCCTGCCGGTGCTGGTGGCCGAAGACCCGCTGACCTGCGTGGTGCGCGGCTGCGGCATGGCGCTGGAGCGCATGGAGCGCCTGGGGTCGATCTTCACGTCCGAGTGACGCCGCGGTGACCCCATGCCGCTGGGGACGCTCGACCGCACCCCGCCGCCCTTCTTCCGCCAGGGCACTTCTGCGCTGACCAAGCTGGCGGTGTTCTCGGCGCTCGCGGTGTTTCTGATGGCTGCCGATTCGCGATTGAAGTACACGCAGCCGATTCGCGCGGTACTGGCCACCGTGTTGCTGCCGATCCAGCGCAGCCTGCTGGTGCCGGTGGAACTGGCCGAGGGCGGCAGCGAGTATCTGCAGGGGCTCAACCACGCGATCGCCGGCGAACGCGACGCGCGCGCCAAACTGGTGGCGCAAGCGGAACGCGCGACCCGCGTCGAGCAGCTCGCGGCCGAAAACGCCCGCCTGCGTGCGCTGCTCGATCTGCGACCAGCGCTCAGCGTGCACAGCCGCACCGCCGAGGTGTTGTACGAGGCCACCGATCCGTATTCGCGCAAGGTGTTCATCGACCGCGGCTCGACCCAGGGCGTGCTGCCCGGCTCGCCAGTGATCAACGACAATGGCGTGCTCGGCCAGGTGACGCGCGTGTACCCTTTGTCGGCAGAGGTCACTTTGATGACCGACAGGGACGCGGCCATTCCGGTGCTGAATCCACGGACGCAACAGCGCAGTGCCGCGTTCGGTGCGGGCGAAGGCGATCTGATGGAGTTGCGTTTCGTGGCCGGCAATGCCGACGTGCAAGTGGGCGATCTTCTTTTGACCAGCGGCGTCGACGGCGTGTACCCGCCCGGCCTCGCAGTGGCCACCGTGGTGAAGGTCGACCGCAAGGCAGAATCGGGTTTTGCCCGCATCAGCCTGCAGGCGCGTGCGCGGGCCGATGGCGTGCGACACGTGCTGGTGCTCGATCCGTTGACGTCACAGATGCCGGCGCGGCCCGAACCGGAGGTCGAAGCCACCAAGCCGGCACGCCAACGTGGGAGCCGGCGATGAGCGCACGCGACTTCGGCGGCTCGGGCGCGACCCCCAGGCCGATCACGCCGCAACAAGCGGAGCACGCGCCATGATCATGCCGCGTGGGTCCGACCAGCTGCTGCTGCCGGTCAACCCGTTGTTCATCGCCGCGTCGCTGGTGTTTGCGCTCGGCTTCAACTTGATCCCACTGGGCCGACAAGCCGCGATGCCCGACCTGCTGGCGCTGGTGTTGGTGTTCTGGAACGTGCACCAGCCGCTGCGCGTGGGGGTGGGGATCGCATTCGTGCTCGGTCTGCTGATGGATGTGCATCAGGGCGCGTTGTTTGGCCAGCATGCGTTGGCTTACACGCTGCTCAGTTTCCTCGCGGTCACGATCCACCGGCGTCTCTTGTGGTTCTCGGTGCTCGAGCAGGCGCTGCACGTGTGGCCGTTGTTCGCCGCTGCACACGGCGTGTCGCTGGTCGTGCGCATGGCCTCGGGGGGCAGTTTCCCCGGCTGGCAGCTGCTGGGTGCACCCACGCTGGAAGCGGCGTTGTGGCCGGTGGCCGTGTGGGTGTTGCTGGCGCCGCAGCGGCGTGCGCCCGACCCCGACGAGAACCGGCCGCTTTAGACGAGGCTCGAACGCGCCATGATCGAGCTGCGAAACGTCGAACAGGAGCTGGACCGCTTTCGAGCCCGCTTGTTCGCGGCCGCGGCGTTTGTCCTCTTCGGATTCATGTTGCTCGGTGCGCGCCTGGCATGGCTGCAGATCTGGAAGCACGAGGAGTTGTCCACGCAGGCCGAAGCCAACCGCATTGCCGTGCTGCCGATCGTGCCCAACCGCGGGTTGATCCTGGATCGCAACGGCGTCGTGCTGGCCAACAACTTTTCGGCCTACACGCTGGAGATCACGCCGTCCAAGATGAAGGACGACGTCGATGCGGTGATCGATCAGTTGGCGCAAGTGGTCGACATCCAGCCACGCGACCGCCGCCGCTACAAGCGTCTGACCGAGGAGAGCAAGAGCTTCGAATCGCTGCCGATCCGCACCAAGCTCAGCGACGAGGAAGTCGCCCGCTTCGTGGCCCAGCGCTTCCGCTTCCCCGGCGTCGAGGTTCGTGCGCGGCTGTTCCGTCATTACCCGCTGGGCGAGGTCGGTTCACACCTGATTGGCTACATCGGGCGCATCAATCAGGCCGAGAAGGCGGCGATAGAGGACTGGGACGAAGATCGGCAGGCCAACTACCGCGGCACCGAATACATCGGCAAGCTCGGACTAGAGCAGAAGTACGAGGCCGACCTGCACGGTGATGCGGGCTACGAGGAAGTCGAAACCAGTGCTGGCGGCCGCGCGGTGCGGCGGCTCGACAGCCACGGCGCGACCCCCGGCAACACGCTGCAGCTGTCGATCGACATCAAGCTGCAAACGCTGATCGAGGAGATGTTCGGCGAACGCCTGGGTGCGCTGGTGGCAATCGATCCGCGCAACGGCGAAATTCTGGCCTTCGTCAGCAAGCCCACCTTTGACCCTAACCTGTTCGTCGATGGCATCGATGCCGACAACTGGCGCGAGCTCAACGAATCGATCGACAAGCCGCTGCTGAACCGCGCGCTGCGTGGCACCTACCCGCCCGGTTCGACCTACAAGCCCTACATGGCGCTGGTGGGGCTGGCCACCGGCAAGCGCACCCCGCAGCAGACCATCTTCGACCCGGGGTACTTCAACTTCGGCAACCACCGTTTCCGCGACGACAAGGAAGGAGGCCATGGCAGCGTGGACATGTACAAGTCCATCGTGCAGAGCTGCGACACCTACTACTACATGTTGGCCAACGACCTCGGCGTCGACGTGATGGCTGAGCACCTCGAGCCGTTCGGGTTCGGCCAGTTCACGGGCATCGACCTGGAGGGTGAAGTGCGTGGCCTGCTGCCCTCGACGGCGTGGAAGCAACGCGCCTACCGCAAGCCCGAACAACAACGCTGGTATGCGGGCGAAACGATCTCGCTGGGCATTGGCCAGGGCTACAACAGCTTCACCATCCTGCAGATGGCCCAGGCGATGACCACGCTGGCTGGCGGCGGCGAGCGGCACAAGCCGCACCTGGTACGCGAAGTGGTCGATGTGGTGACGGGTAACCGGCGCGAGATCGGAGTGCAGAAAGTCGAGCCGGTCCCGATCCGGCCCGACCACATGGCGGTGATCCGGCGTGCGCTGGTGGGTGTGACCCAGGAAGGCACATCGGCGGCGTCGTTTCGCGGCGCGCCTTACCAGTCGGCCGGCAAGACCGGCACGGCGCAGGTGGTTGGCCTCAAGGAGAACGAGAAGTACAACGCGGCCAAGGTCGCGGAGCACTTGCGCGACCATGCGCTGTACGTGGCCTACGCGCCTGCCGAGTCGCCGACGATCGCGCTGGCGATAGTGGTCGAGAACGCCGGTTTCGGCGCGCAGTCGGCCGCCCCGATTGCGCGCAGGGTGTTCGACTATGCGTTGCTCGGCGTGGTGCCCAGCAGCGAAGACATGGCGCTGACGCAGCAAGGCAAATCAGCGGCACCGATTGGAAAACCGCGCCCGGCCGACGAATACCCGCTGCCGGGTGCTGCGGCCATCGCGGCGCCTGGCGAACAGCGGGTCGCGAAGCGGTCGCCATGAGTGCCGTTTTCGAGCAACCCACGCTGTGGCAGCGCCTGCGTCCGCTGTTCGGCGGCTTTGATGCCACGTTGACGCTGTTTGCGGCGCTGCTGGGGACGGCCGGGCTCATCACGATGTATTCGGCTGGCTTCGATCACGGCACGCGTTTCGCCGATCACGCGCGCAACATGGCGCTTGCGTTCGTGATCATGTTCGTCGTGGCGCAGATCCGGCCGCAGAATCTGATGAGCCTGGCGGTTCCCCTGTACTGCCTGGGTGTGGCGCTGCTGGTTGCCACGGCCTTCTTCGGCGTCACCAAGAAGGGCGCCACGCGCTGGCTCAACGTCGGCGTCGTGATCCAGCCGAGCGAGATCTTGAAGATCGCGATGCCGATGATGCTGGCCTGGTGGTTTCAAAAGCGCGAAGGACGGCTGCACTCGCTCGACTTCGCGATCGCTGCCATCTTGCTGCTGGTGCCGGTGGGGCTGGTGGTCAAGCAGCCCGACCTCGGCACCGCGATCCTGATCCTGTCGGCGGGTCTGTACGTCATCTTCTTTGCCGGCTTGTCGTGGAAGCTGATCGTGCCGGTGCTGGTGCTCGGCGCTGCCGGCGTGGTTGCCGTGGTGGTCAGCCAGGATCGACTGTGCGACCCCGACTTCGCGTGGCCGATGATGCGCGACTACCAGAAACACCGTGTGTGCACGCTGCTCGATCCGACCACCGACCCGCTGGGCAAGGGCTTTCACATCATCCAGGGCATGATCGCCATCGGCTCGGGTGGCGTCACCGGCAAGGGCTTCATGAACGGCACGCAGACCCACTTGGAGTTCATTCCCGAGCGCACCACCGACTTCGTGTTCGCTGCCTTCGGCGAGGAGTTCGGCCTGCTCGGTGCGGTGGGTCTGCTGATCGGCTTCACGCTGCTGATCCTGCGCGGCCTGATGATCGCGGGCGATGCGCCCACGGTCTTCACGCGCCTGCTGGCCGGTGCCATCACGCTGAGCTTTTTCACCTATGCGTTCGTCAACATGGGCATGGTCAGCGGCGTGCTGCCAGTGGTGGGCATCCCGCTGCCATTCATCAGCTACGGCGGTACGGCGATGCTCACGCTCGGCCTGGGGTTGGGGCTGCTGATGGCCATCGCACGCAGCCGGCCCTTGATGCAGAGCTGATGGCCGCGCCCGCCGCGCGAGCAGCGCCGATCGGCGTGATCGGGGTCGGCAACATGGGGCTGGCGATGGCGCAGCGGCTGCTCGATCGCGGACGCCGCGTCGTGGTGCGCGACATACGGCCGCAGGCGGAGGCCAGCGCGCTGGCCGCGGGCGCCGCGGCGGCGCCCGACTGCCCGGCACAGGCCGCGGGTTGTGAACTGTTTATAGTCGCGGTGGTCGATGCGTCGCACTGCGACGCCGCGCTATTCGGCGACCGCGGCGCGCACGCGGGACTGCATCGGCATTCCACGGTGATGGTGTGCTCGACGATCGGGCCGCACGATGTGGAGTCGATCGCCGCACGGCTGGGTGACTTGAACGTGGCCTGCATCGACGCGCCGATGTCCGGTGGCCCCGCGCGCGCGCGCGACGGCACGATGAGCTTGATGGTGGCGTGCGCCGATGCCGTGTTCGCGCGCCATGAACCGGTGCTGCGCGAGCTGTCTTCGCGGTTGCTGAGGCTGGGCGAGCGCATCGGCGACGGCGCGCGCACCAAGCTCGTCAACAACCTGCTCGCCGCAGTCAATCTGGCGGCCGCTGCCGAGGCGCTGGCGATGGCCGAGTGTCTGGGGCTCGATGCGCGGCGCACGCTGCAGGTGTTCGAGCAGTCGAGTGCGCAAAGCTGGATCGGCAGCGACCGCTTGCCGCGCGCCTTGGATGGCGACTTCGCGCCGCGCGCCCACACCAGCTTGCTGGCCAAGGACACCACGCTGGCGATGGCGATGGCCGGCGACGCCGGACTGCAGCCGCTGCTGGGCGCGACGGCCCAGCAGTTGTTCGCGCGTGCCTGCGCGCAAGGTCTGGCGTCGCTCGATGACGCGAGCCTGCTGACGTCGATGCGCCGCGGGTTCACACCCGATCGCGCCTGACTGCGGGCCGATGCCGGGTGGGTCGATTCGGCCGCCGTGTCAACCGGTGGGCGCGGCGCCGGCGAACGGAAATCGAAGTGTGAACAACGCCCCCGGCCCTTGGCCCGCCAGCGCGGCCGTGGCGCGCGGACGGGCGTCGGCCACGGTGACCGTGGTGGCGTGCTGAGCGGCAATCTCCTTGACGATGGCCAGCCCCAGGCCGCTGCCGTCGGCCTGCGTGTCCAACGCGCGGTAAAACGGCCGGAACACCAGTTCACGTTCTGCCTCGGCGATGCCGGGGCCGGAGTCTTCGACCTGCAGCACGACGACTTGGCCGAACGGGTCGGACGTGACCCGCACCGTCACCACGCCCCCCGAGGGCGTGTAGTGCAACGCGTTGTCCACCAGGTTGCGGATCAACTCTCCGATCAACAGCGGCTGGCCGATCATGCGGGTGGTGCTGTCGTCGCCGTCGGGGCCTTCGTAACCGAGGTCGATGCGCTTGTCCATCGCGCGCGGCACGAAGTCGCGCACCACCTCGCGCGCCAACCGCGATAGCCGCACTTCTTGCTGGCGCTGCGCCGTCGCCTTGTATTGGGCGCGCGCAATCGCCAGCAGTTGGTTCACCATGTGTGCGGCACGCTGGCTCGAAAGGGCGATCTGCTGCAATGAGC
>JBIODO010000225.1:0-6978 GCA_044445225.1 Burkholderiales bacterium | reverse complement strand
CGGTACACCGCGCGAGATCGTTGCGCGACTGAGCGAAGAGACGGTCAACGCGCTTCGCGCCCCGGACGTCACCGACCGGCTCGCCGCGCTTGGGTTTGAGGTCTATGGAGTCCCAACGGAGCAGTTCACTCAGATCGTCCGGGCCGATGTCGCACGCATGGCAGACGTGATAAAGAGGTCAGGCATGAAGGCCGATTGAGCGCTGGTCTGCCGTTTGGTTGACGATGCGAGCAGGCGCCCGGTCGAGACGCGAGAGGAACAGGACCTCGTCAACGGACGTTGGGCAACCAAGCGTTTGCGTCAAAGGACCGCCGTCGAGACACACGCCGGCCACGACAGCTACACGCCCCGCTACTTGCCGCCTACCGAAAACGCCAGCAGCACATTGCCCGGCGTACCGCCGAAGACCGCATACCCCGAGTTCACGTAGAGCATCCCGTCCACCACGACCGCGCCGGGCCCGTCGAGCGAACCGCCCTGGGCCGGCACGCCGTTCACCGTCGCATGCGGACCCTTGGTGTCGACGTCCCAGATGATGCGGCCGCTGGATGCGGCGTAGGCGCGCAAATGACCGTCGAGTCCACCTGAGAAAACCACGCCCGGGATCGCGGTCACCGCAGCCGACTGAGCCGGGCTGCAGCCGGGCACCCCATTGCAACCGGGATGCGGCGTCTTCCACGCCACTTCGCCAGTGCCCAACTTCAGCGCCAGCAGGCCACCGCCGGCATCGGGGTCCACACGCAGGGTCACGCCCCAGGGCGTTTGTTGTCCTCCGGGCGTGCCCGGCGCCACCGCCGCGATGCGCACGTCGGACACGGCCACATAGACATGCTGCTCGTCGACGGCAGAGCCCCATTGAACGCCCCCGAGTTTGCCGCCCACGCCCACCGTGGTGCGCCAGAGCAAGGCGCCGTTGCGATCGGGGTCCAGCGCATGCACGACACCGGACTTCTGGCCTGCGATCAATGCGCGTCGGCCGCCCGGCAGGTTGGCCAGAATCGCCGAATTGCCGAAGTCGACATCCGGACCATTGGCCTGCGGGCAGTTGCCCCGGCCAGCGGCATCACCACGGTTGCAGGCCATCGTGTAGGCGTCGCCCTCGGTGGCCTGATGCACCCAGGCACGCTCGCCGGTGTCGAGTTTGAAGGCGATGAAGGCGTTGCTGCCGTCGGTGGCTGCGTCGGCATAGCTGTTGCCCGTGGTCGCATAGACGAGCTTGCGCGTGCGGTCGATCGTGGGGCTCGACCAAATCGACGCTCCCGCCGGTCCGAACATCTGCACGCCGGCATCGTTCTGGCGCGTGGGCGCGGGTGTGGCGGTGATGCTGTACGCCTTCCACAGGAGCTTGCCGCTTCGAGCGTCGAGCGCCACCACGCTGCCGCGGAAGGTGCAGCAAGTGGTGGAGGCCTTCATCGCGGCGGCCTCTTCCCACGAAGCCACCGGCACATAGAGCACGCCTTCGTCGAGCACTGGCGCGCCAGTGATGACCGCCGCCGCATGCTCGTCGACGCGTTGCGTCCAGACCTGATGGCCAGTCATCGCGTCCACAGCGTAGGCATTGGCGCGCTGGTCGCCGAAGTAAACCAAGAAGCCTTGCGGTCGCTGGCCCACGCTGATGGCGGTGCGCACCGGAGCCTTGGCACTGAACTCCCAGTAGATGCAGCCACTCTTGGCGTCCAACGCAAAGACCTTGGCCGTCGCGCTGCCCACGAAGAGCATGCCACCCAGCACGGCGGGCTGGCCGTAGGCGCGCAATGCACCTTCGAAGCCGAAGGCCCACTTCAGCTTCAACTGCGGTACCTCGGAAGAGCTCAAGCGCGCCATCTCGGCAGGCTGGAAGCGGCTTTGCTCGACGCCGTTGCCCCAGCCGTTCCAGCGCGGTCGCGTGAAGGCGCCATTCAACACCGGAGGCGCCGCCGCGCATCGCGGCGTGGCCGCCATGGCGCCGGTCTGCGCAGCGGGGCTGCTGAGGTAGGCTACCAGCAGATCGAGTTCGCGCGGCGCGAGCCCTCGCGCCTGCTCGGTCATGCTGCCGCTGGTGAGCACGGCGCGTACCCGATCGGGTGCCAGCAGCTTCATCGAGGCGCGGTCCGGTGCACGCACTGCGCCACCATCGTGACAGTTGGCGCAGCGCTCGCGGTAGAGGGTCACAGCCCCGGCATCGTCTTCAGCGGCCGCAAGGCCGGCGGCGCAGGTGAAGGTGGTGACACCAGCAAGCACCCAGGTCGCAAGAATCCACAAGCTTTGCCGACGCATGGGCCTTCTCCGTCAAGGTGGGCCGCGTCGATCATGCGCCGACCGCCTCGGGAATTCGACTCGAACACAGTGCGCCGGACAACAAAGGCATGCGCGGGTTCTTCGCAGCAGTGGAGCAGCTTGGCTGGATAGGGGGTCGCCAAATCACCTACGACCGTTGGCCTCCATCAGCAGCCGCAGCCGCTCGTACGCTGCCGCCGCTGGCGCGCGCGACGCTTGCGCGATCGGCGCGAAGACGCGCTCCAGCTGCGCGGACTACAGCAGCGCGCGCTCGACCTCCGAAAAGTTGCTGGCGATCTCGGCGATGTCGATCAGCTGGCCGAGCTGGCGCTCGACCTGCGTGCGCGAGATCACGCCGCGCACGCGCCGTGGCGCACCGTGCGCGGCCGCCTGCACCACCAGCAGGTGGTTGCGGCCCACGCGCTTGAGCGTGGCCACCACGTTGCCCACCGTGGCGCCGACCATCGGCTGGTAGTCGATAGCGTCGAGCATCGACAGCTCGGTCATCACGTCGGACACCCGCATGTCGTCGAAGCGCATGTTGCGCGTGTGCACCAGGCTCATCTGGCGCTCGCCGCGCAAGTCGGTGCTGGTGATCAGACCCTCGAGCGCCGGCATCTCGCTCACCACGAACAGCATGCGAACGCCCTGATAGATCATCGTCTGCTCGGCTTGGTGCAGCGATTGGTCGGGGCGGATCGTGGCCGCCTTCACCAGGGTGAGATCGGTCATCACGTCGAGCGCCGGGGACTGCAGGGTCACCGTGGCCGAGTTCCGGGGCGAGGCCTGGATCATCGACACGCCAGGCGTCAGGCGAAATGAGGGCAGCGGTGCATCGGGGTGCATACGGGTCTCCAGCGGTCGGCAGCCTGCCGAATAGTCTGAAGCGTACGCCAAACGCCGCCACCTTGTGATGCCCACTGGGCGCCAGCGCCTTTGACACCCAAGGGCGACTTCTTCAGCCTATGGAGCTTGACCCGGACCGCGCGTGCCGCGGCGCACGTGCGCCGCGCCGTTTGCGAAAAGTCGCCTTCACTCCGGTTTGAACCCGATCGACTGCAGCACGGCGCCCACGCGGTCGTAGTCGGCCTTCAAGCCGGCGATCATGTCGTCCACGCCGCGCGGCGCGCCGACGTCGAAGCCGAGCTCGAGCATGCGCTCGCGCACGGCGGGCAGCTTCAGCACCTTCAGCGTGGCCTCGCGCACCCGCGCTTGCGCGGCGGCTGGCACGTCGGGCGTGCACCACAGGCCCATCCAGGCCATCGCCTCGAGCTTCGGGAACCCCAGTTCGGTGAACGTGGGCACGTCGGGCAGCACCGGTGAGCGCTTGGGCGTGGTGACGGCGAACGCCTTGATCTTGCCGCCCTTGATCAACGGCAGCGAGGTGCCGATGCCGTCGAACATCAATGGCACGTGGTTGCCCATCACGTCGGCCAGTGCGGGTGTCGAACCTTTGTAGCCGACGTGCATGAGGTCGATGCCGGCGGCATGGTTGAGCAGCAGCCCCTCCACGTGTGACAGCGTGCCCGCGCTGTACGAGGCGACGTTCACCTTGCCGGGGTTGGCCTTCACGTAGGCGATCAATTCCGCCAGGTTGTTGGCCGGGAAGCTTGGGTTGCCCACCAGCACCAGGCCGCCGCGCGCCAGCTCGGCCAGCGGCCGGATCGACTGCGCCATGTCGATGCGCAGCTTCACGATGTGCGGAATCTCGCTGACCAGCGCGTTCACGCCCACCAGCAGCGTGTGCCCGTCGTGCGGCGACTGCAGCAGGTCGTTCACTGCAATGGCACCGGCGGCGCCGGGCTTGGGCTCGACGATCGCCGTCTGCCCCAGCTCCTTGGCCAGTGGCTCGGTGATCAGCCGCGCGACGATGTCGGCGGTGGCACCCGCCGGGCCGGCGACCACCACGCGCAGCGGCTTGCTCGGAAAGCCCTGCGCGCGAACGCGAAGTGGCGCCAGTGCAGTCAGTGCGACGGCGGCCACCAGGCGGCGGCGTTGCAGGGAGGAGATCGTTCGCATCAAAGTCAGCCTTTCAAGTGGACTCCGCGGATCCGGCTTCGCCGGGCTGCCGCGGGGTGGTTCATCACGTCATCCTGCGCATGCTGGCAGGGAAAGGCGGCGGCCGCAGCCACCGCCGCGCACGCCATCGCATCGGGAAATGGCGCGCGCACGCGCGCGCCGCCGAGGTCGGTGGCCACGATGACTACGCCGCCGGCAGGAGGTGGTGCTGAACGCGCTCGTGCAGCTTGTTTGCCTGCACCTCGCCGACGATCTTCATGTCGACGCCGAACACCGCGCGGGCCTGCTCGGCCAGGCGCTCGTCGTCGGACGCCGCGCCGTGTTGGCTCTTGGACGCGCACGCGGTGCCCAGCGGATCCATCTCGGTCGGGCCCCAGGCCGGCAGCACCTGCACGTCGTAGCGGTCCTGGAACGTGCGCATCATCGCCGGCGGACAGGCCGAGCCGTCGATGACCGTGCGCCGCATCGTGCTGAACTTGAGGTTGTTCGCTTCCATGTATGCGAGCAGACCTTCCCACACGGCGGGCACGCCGGCCGAGACGGTGACGCCTTCCGCCTCGACGAGCTCGTACAGGCTGCTGCCGTCGAGAAACGGCCCCGGGAACACGAGTCTGGCGCCCACCATGCACGCCACGTAAGGCAAGCCCCAGGCGTTGATGTGGAACATCGGCACCACCGGCAGGATGGTGTCGCGCGCCGAGCAGTTGAGCGAACCGGGCAAAGCCGCCGCATAGGCGTGCAGCAGCGTCGAGCGGTGGCTGTACAGCGCGCCCTCGGGGTGGCCGGTGGTGCCCGACGTGTAGCACAGCGACGACGCTTCGTTCTCGTCGAACACCGGCCAGGTGAACTCGGGTGCGGCGGCCTCGAGCAATTCCTCGTAGCACAACAACCCTGGCAGCTTGCCGGGCGCCGGCATGTTGGCGCGATCAGTCATCGCGACGAAGACCTTGATGGTCTTCACGCGGTCGGCGATGGCCTCGATCAGCGGCAGGAACGTGAGGTCGAAGAACAGCACCTGGTCTTCGGCATGGTCAGCGATCCACACCACATGGTCCGGGTGCAGTCGCGGGTTCAGCGTGTGCAGCACCGCGCCTGCGCCGCTGACCGCGTAATACAGCTCCATGTGGCGATGGCCGTTCCACGCCAGCGTGGCCACGCGCGTGCCGTGCGACACGCCGAGCGCGGCCAGCACGTTGGCCAGGCGCCGTGAGCGCGCGGCCAGCTCGCGATACGTGCTGCGATGCAGGTCGCCCTCGACGCGGCGCGACACGATCTGCCGATCGCCGTGGTGGCGTTCGGCATGCGTGAGCAACGCAGAGATCAGCAACGGCCGCTGCGTCATCGAGTCGTCCACTGGATTTCCAGTTAGGTCAGGCCGGCATCGCGCTGGCTGGCAGCGGGGCCGCGTCCACAGCATCGCCTGCGCGTGCCTTGTCGGCCTCGTAGCTGCGCGCCGCCATCAAGAAGGCGCCCGCGGCGATCAGGGCGAACAGCGGCGTCGTGGTCAGCGCCGGCACCAGGCCCCAGGCGTCGGACAGCATGCCGGCCACAAGGGGGCCTGCGGCCAGGCCGAACAGGTTCTGGAACAGCGCCAGCACCGACGAACCGGTGGCGCGCACGCCGGGGTGCACGACGTCGATCACGATCGCCGACACCGGCCCCACCGTGCAGGTGGCGAGAAAACCACCCAACGCGATGAGCGCGAACTGCGCCGGTGAGCCACCGGCCAGGCCGAAGGCGACCACCAGCACGACCATCGACGCGATGCTGAGCACCGCCATCGTCGCGAGCTTGCGCCGCGGCCGGCGCGAGCCGGCACGGTCGACCACCGCGCCCCACACCACCGACCCGGCAGCGCCGCACAGCACCACCAGCGCGGCCTTTGCGCCAGCCGCGGCCGGATCGACGCCGTGCACCCGGTTCAGATAGCTCGGCAACCATGACCACAGCGCCGACACCACGATCAGCTGCGCCGCGCCGCCGATGCACACCCACAGCATGGTGGGCGCGCGCGCCATCACCTTGACGATGTGGCGCGCGGCTGCGCCCAATGTCTGGCGCTTGACATCCAGCGATGGCGTCAGCGCCACGGTGCGGTAGTCGCGCACCTTCAGGTACAGCAGTGCGAGCACGAGGCCCGGTATGCCAACTACGCCGAACGCGGCCTGCCAGCCCCAGCGGGCGGCGATGACGCCACCCAGCAACACGCCGAGCACGGAGCCCACCGAGGCCGATGCGAAGAAGCCCGCCAGCAGGGCGCCACGCAGGCGCGCCGGAAAGTGGCTGGCGATCACCGCCGCGCCCACCGAACCGTAACCGGCCTCGCCCAAGCCCACCGCGGAGCGCGCGGCGAGCAGCCCGCCGTAGCCGCGCGTGAACATGCACGAGATGGTGGCCAGGCTCCACAAAGTGGCCATCACGACGATGCTCTTGACGCGGCTCACGCGGTCGGCGAACAGCGCCACCGGCAACGCGCCCAGCGCCACCGTCACCGACACCACCGAGACCAGCGCGCCGAGCTGCGCATCCGACAGGTTCCACTCGGCCTTGAGGTGAGGGAACAGCGAGACGATGACCTGACGGTCCACGTAGTCGAAGATCATCAGCGCCAGCGTCATCGCCAGCGCGAACCAGGCGTGGCCGGGGCCGAATAGATAGTCGTCTTGCGAAGGGGCTTTGTCGAGCGCGTTGAGATCCATGGTG
>JBIODO010000224.1:0-7013 GCA_044445225.1 Burkholderiales bacterium | reverse complement strand
TGGCCGACAACTCGATCGCCGTCAGCGGTGGCCGCAACATCGCCAACGAATACTTCATGCGCAGCGAATCGGCCAACTACATCGACATGGACGTGTTGTCGATCGGGCCGGTGGTGCGCGGCCTGTCCGACGTGTTCGACTCCTACTGGAACAGCCAAGCGGCCTATCCGATCGAGTCGCTGGTGGCATGGCGCAACTCGCCGGCGCGGTTGCGCGCGGGGTTCGACGCCTGGGTCGATGGCGAGCCGGCCTCCTTGCTCGGCGATGCGCTGGCCGAAGACCTGCCCGCGCAGCTGTCGTCAGCGATGCCCTTGCCACTGCGCTTTGCGCCGGTGAGCATCCTCGCCGACGCGCCGGGCAAGGCTGCGGTGGCTGCCGCCGCGGCGCCGGCCACCGCGATGGACAGCACGCTGCTGCTGATGCGCTCGGCGCAATCGGAAGTGACGATAGTGTCGCCGTACTTCGTGCCCGGCGAGGGCGGTTTGAAGTTGATGCGCACGGCCATCGACCACGGCATCCGCATCTCGGTGATGACCAATTCGCTGGCCTCGACCGACGAGCCATTGGCCTATGGCGGCTACGCGCGCTACCGCGAGCCGATGCTGCAACTGGGCGTATCGTTGTCCGAGCTGAGCCCGCTGCCGAATCGCCGCTTCGACATGCTCGGCGGCGCGCGCTCGTCGCTCGGGCGCTTGCACGCCAAGGTGGCGGTGGTCGATCGCCGCTGGCTGGTGGTGGGCTCGATGAACATGGATGCACGCTCCTCGCGCAGCAACACCGAGGCCAGCCTGGTGATCGACGACGTCGGGCTGGCCACCGCCGCGCTGGCGCTGATGCATCAGCGCTGGTCCGACAGCCACTACCGGCTGCGCATCGCCGGTGCAGACGGCCCGGTCGAGTGGATCGAGCCCGAAGACGACAAAGCGGCGGTGGTCTACCGCGCCGAGCCGCACGTCAACTGGCTGAGCCGGCTGCGTCTGAGCGTGCTGTCGATGTTCGTGGCGGAAGATCTGCTGTAGCGCCGCCGGCGTCGCGGCGCTGCGCGCCGTAGATCGCGGCGCCCGCGGTGACGACGTTGGCCAGCATCTGCTCCCACGAGTCAACCATCCAGGCGTTGACCATCCACAGGGCCGACACCAGCAGCATCGTCAGGCGCAACGGCGTGGCGCGCAGGTGGAACATCGCGAAGGTCGACAGCAGCGAGGCGGCCAGCAGCATGGCCGACGGCCAGCCGTGCCACGTGAAGGCGGTGATGCCCAGCGTCAATGCCATGAACGCGGCGCAGGCCCCGTGGCGCACCGGGTTGGCGGCACGCAGCGTCGCCGCCGAGGTGGCGGTGCGCCCGGCGCTGACCAGGCTCAGCGCCGCCGCGGTGTGCGCGCCCAGCAGCAGGTTGTTCAGGGCCCACAGGGCGCCCGACATGCCCGATTGAATGCGCAGCGCAGTCTCGCAACGGCGCAGCAGGGCGGCCACATTGAGGGCGAGGGCGCAGACGCCGCTGGCATGGATCAACAACTCGGTGGGCATCGGCGGGCGCTGGGCAACATGAGAACGCTGGTCCGCGCGGCGGGCCGAAGTGGCCGGGCGCGGCGTCAGCAGTCTCGCCGCATGCGGGCCCGCGCCATCGGGCGATCAAGGGCCCTGGGGGCTGGTTGTTCACGCAATCGGTGACGGCGAAATGCCGCTGGCAACGCTTGGCTGCCACGACCCCTCACGTCGCCGCAGCCGCGCGGCGGCGTTGCCTAACTGACCGAGCGGGCGGTCAGGTGCCGCTGCGCTCGCGCACCAGCAGCACAGGCACAGGGGCCAGGCGCAGCACCTGCTCGGCATCGCTGCCCAGCAGCAAGCGCCCCGCGCCGCGGCGGCCGTGGGTGCCGATCACGATCAGATCGGCCTTCCAGTCGGTCGCCTCTTTGATGATCACGTCGCAGACGCGGCCCGACATGCTGTGGTGCTGCACCGTTTCCACCGGGACGCCCCGCTTCTGCAGGTCGCGCTTGGCCTCCGACAGCAACTGCTCGCCGCTTTCGGCCAGCTGGGTGAGCAGATCGCCGATGTTGCTGGCGGCGGCGGCTTCGCCGGCCCAGGCGAATACTGCATCGTCGACCACGTGCACCAGCCGCAGCCGCGAACCGAACTTGGCCGCCACGGCCACTGCCTCCTCGAGCCCGCGCCGCGACGTCGGGCTGCCGTCCAGTGGCACCAGAATGCGCTCGTACATGGCTGTCCTTTACTTGTGCATGGCCCCCGCCGGGCCGGGTTCACTATGGCATGGCGGGTGCCTGCGCTGTTGACGGAGGTCAAGCGGCCGCGCCGGCCGCAGTGGTTTCCTTGATCGCCGGCAATGGGGCTGCGGCGGCGCAGCAATAGAGTGCAGAGGTCCGCGCGCGCGCGACGGTGACGGTGCGCTTGCGCCAGCCATTTTTCGGAAGTGTTCCATGACAAGCCCGGCGATCGATGAGCGCGTCTCCAGTGCCGCCACGGTGTTGCAGGCGCGCGGCCTGACCAAGGTGTACGGCAGCGGCTCGGCCACGGTGCATGCGCTGCGCGGCGTGGACCTGGCGATCGAGCGCGGCGAGTTCATCGTGCTGCTCGGGCCGTCGGGCAGCGGCAAGTCCACGCTGCTCAACATCCTGGGCGGCCTCGACGTGGCCACGGCAGGCGATCTCTCGTTTCGCGACCAGGCGCTCAGCGGCGCCGGCGACGACGCGCTCACCACCTACCGGCGCCGCCACGTGGGCTTCGTGTTCCAGTTCTACAACCTGATTCCGAGCCTCACGGTGCGCGAGAACGTCGCGCTGGTGACCGACATCGTGGACCACCCGATGCCGGTGGACGAAGCGATCGGCCTGGTCGACCTGACGCCGCGCCGCGATCACTTTCCGGCGCAGCTGTCCGGCGGTGAGCAGCAGCGCGTGGCGATCGCGCGCGCGATCGTCAAGCGGCCGGACGTGTTGTTGTGCGACGAGCCCACGGGCGCACTCGACTACCAGACCGGCAAGCTGGTGCTCGAGGTGATCGAGCGCATCAACCGCGAACTCGGCACCACGGTGATCGTGATCACGCACAACGCCGCGATCGCAGGCATGGCCGACCGCGTCGTGTATTTCGGTGACGGCCGCATCCTGCGCATCGAACGCAACGACCACAGAATCGCGCCGTCGGCGCTGTCGTGGTGAACCGATGCTGGCACTGGACCGCAAGCTGTTGCGCGACCTGGGCCGGATGTGGAGCCAGGCGCTGACCATCGCACTGGTCGTCGCCAGCGGCATCGGCGGTTTCGTGGCCAGCTTGTCGGCGGTGGATTCGCTGGCGGCGGCGCGCGACCGCTTTTATGCGCAGGGCCACTTCGGCGAGATGTTTGCCGTCGTCAAGCGGGCGCCCGAGTCGTTGCAGCAGCGGCTGCTCGCCGTCGAGGGCGTAGCCGACGTGCAGGGCACCGTGGAGCGCACCGTTCGCATCGACGTCGAAGGCAGCAGCGACCCCATCCTCGGCCACCTGATCGGCATCGATCGCAAGCTGCCGCGTCGCATGAACCAGGTGGTGCTCGCCAGCGGCCGGCCGCTGGACGAAGACACGCCGCGCGGCGACGGTGCGATCGAAGCGCTCGTCTCGGAGGGCTTTGCCAATGCGCACGGCCTGAAGCCCGGCGCGCGGCTGAACGCGCTCATCAATGGCAAGCGGCGGACCCTGGTGATGGTGGGCACGGCACTGTCACCCGAGTACATCTTTGCTGGCATGTGGGGCATGCCCGACATGCGCGGATTCGGCGTGTTCTGGGTCGATCACGATGCGCTCGCCGCGGCCTACGACATGCAAGGCGCCGTCGATCACCTGACGATCCAGCTCGCGCCGTGGGCCTCGGAGCGCGCGGCGGCCGAGCGCCTGCGGCCGCTGTTGGCGCCTTATGGCGGGCGCGAAGCCTACGGGCGCGCCGACCAGACTTCGCATGCGATGCTCGACAACGAGATCAAGGAGCAGCGCGTGCTCGGCACCGTGCTGCCGGTGATCTTCCTGGCGGTGGCCGCGTTCCTGCTCAACGTGGTGGTGTCGCGCCTGGTGGCCACCCAGCGCGAGCAGATCGCCACGCTCAAGGCCGTGGGCTACAGCAATCGATTGATCGCCGGCCACTACTTGAAGATGGTGCTGCTGATCGTCGCCGCCGGGCTGGCCCTCGGCGTTGCGTTGGGCGACTGGCTCGGCGCGTTGCTGACCGGCCTGTACGCCGACTTCTTTCACTTTCCTTCGTTCGTGCACCGCATGCCGCCTTGGCTCGTGGCGGCGAGCGTGCTGATCACGGTGACGACGGCGGTGGTGGGCACCTTGAACGCCATCGTCGCCAGCGTGCGGCTGGCACCCGCCGAAGCGATGCGGCCGCCGGCGCCGGACCACTACCGCCGCACCCTGCTGGAGCGTCTGGGCATCGGCGGCATGCCGCCGGCCCTGCGCATGATCATCCGCAACCTGGAGCGCCGGCCGTTGCGCTCCGGGCTGGCCGTGCTCGGCATCGCTGCGGCGGTGGCCATCGTGGTGCTCGGCAACTTCGTGCGCGATGCGATCGACGTCGTGGTCGACACCCAGTTCAGGCTGGTGCTGCGCGGCGACGTCACGATGTGGACGGTGGAGGCGACCGACGACGGTGCGGGCCGCGAGGTGGCGCGGCTGCCGGGCGCCACGGCGGTCGAATCGGTGCGCTTCGTGCCGGTGACCTTCGTGCACGGCCACCGCCGTGAGCGCAGCCTGCTGCGCGGCTATCACGGGCGCGCCCAGCTGTATCGCGTGGTCGACGGTGAGCAGCGCGAGATGCTGCTCGAGGGCCGAGGCCTGGTGCTGAACGAGCGCCTGGCACAAAAGCTCGATGCACGCCGCGGCGACATGGTGCGCATGGAAGTGATCGAAGGCCGCGGGCAGACGCTGGAGCTCGCGGTGTCGGCAATCGTGCCCGAGATGATGGGCCTGAACGCCTACATGGACCGGCGCGAGCTCAACCGCCTGCTGGGCGACGGCGACGTCTCCACCGGTTTCGTCGTCGCCACGCTGCGTGACCAGGAAACCGTGCTGCTCGAAGCCAGCAAGCAGCTGCCGCGCATTGCGGGCGCCTGGAGCAAGGCGACGATGCTGCGCAACATGCAAGACATCAGCGCACGCAACGTGCGCATCATGAGCACCATCATGACCACCTTCGCGGTGGTGATCGCGGTGGGCGTGGTCTACAACAACGCGCGCATCGCGCTGGCCGAGCGGGCCTGGGAGCTGGCCAGCCTGCGCGTGCTTGGCTTCACCCGCGCCGAGGTATCGACCCTGCTGCTGGGCGAACTGGGAATCACGATCGCGCTTGCGCTGCCGCTGGGCATGCTGCTCGGTTTCGGCCTGACGCATCTGGTGATCGATCTGCTGAAGTCCGATCAATTCAGCTTTCCGGTGGTGGTGAATGCCAGGACCTACGCCTGGGCGGCGCTGTGCGTGGTGGCCGCCGGACTGGCCAGTGCGTTGGTGGTGCGCCGGCGCATCGACCGTCTGGACATGGTGTCTGCCTTGAAGGCGAGGGATTGACGATGAAGATCACACGCACACGGATCGTGACCGGCCTGGCCGCCGTGGCCGCAGTGGCCGTGATCGCCTGGGCTTTCGCGCCGCGGCCCATCGAGGTGGAGGTGGCCAGCGTGACGCAAGGCCACTTCGAAAGCGCGGTGGAAGAGGACGGCAAGACGCGGCTGCGCGACCGCTACGTGGTCGCCTCGCCGCTGACCGGCATGCTGTCGCGCGTCACCTTGCGTGAAGGCGATGTGGTCGAGGTCGGCGCGGTGGTGGCGACGCTGCAGCCGGTGCTGCCGCCACTGCAGGATCAGCGCACGTTGCGCGAGCTGCGTGCGCGCGTGACCACCACCCGCGCGGTAGCAGATCGCGCGCAGGCGCAGATGGGTGCGGCCGAGATCGAGCTCGCACGCGCGCGCAACGATCTCAAACGCAGCGAGGAGCTGGCCCGCGGCGGCTTCATCTCCGAGTACAAGCTCGACACCGACACGTTGGTCGTGCAGAGCGCACAGAAGAACCTGGAGTCCGCGACCAACGCGCGGCGCGCGGCCGGCTACGAGGTGGAGCAGGCGCTGGCCGCCTTGTCGGCGGTGGAGCGCGGTGCACCCGGGGCCGCCTTCACGCTGCGCTCGCCGGTGGCGGGCCGGGTGGTGCGCGTGGCGCAAACCAGCGAGACGCCGCTGGCCGCGGGCACGCCGCTGCTCGAAATCGGCGACACGCGACAGCTCGAGATCGTGGCCGAGCTGCTGACCACCGAGGCGCTGCAGGCACAGGCCGGTGCGCCGGTGGTGATCGACCGCTGGGGTGGCCCGCAGGCGCTGGCCGGCCACGTGCGTGCGGTGGAGCCGGGCGCCTTCACCAAGGTGTCGGCCCTCGGCGTGGAGGAGCAGCGCGTGCGCGTGCTGATCGATCTGGACAGCCCGCCCGAGCAGTGGCAGGCGCTCGGTGACGGCTATCGCGTCAACGTGCGCATCATCACCCGTGCAGTCGACAACGTGACCCTGGTGCCGGCCAGCGCGCTGTTTCCGCTGCCTGGCAACGGCAAGGGCGACAGCGCCGAGGTGCCGAACGCGATGGCGATGTTCGCGGTCGAACAGGGCCGCGCGCGGCTGCGGCCAGTGGAGGTGGTGGCGCGCAACAGCAACGTGGCGTGGGTGCGCCACGGCGCCACGGCGGGCGAATCGGTGATCGTCTACGCGCCGGCCTCTGTGCACGACGGTGCACGGGTCAAGGCGCGGGCCGATTGACCGTCGGCGTGCTGCGGTGGCTGCCCACCGGGCGCTGGTTCAGGCCGCACGCGGCGGCCGGCCACCGAAGAACCAGCGTTTGGTGATGTCTCGCCAGGCGGGGCCGCGGGTGCGCAGAATCAGCAGCGCCGCCAGTTGCGTGAGCACCGACAGCATGAACCAGGCACTGTGAAACAGCACCGCGTCGGCGTCGAATGCCAGGCGCAGCAACGCAAAGGCCACCATGTCGCG
>JBIODO010000223.1:0-7068 GCA_044445225.1 Burkholderiales bacterium | reverse complement strand
GCACCTCGCCGCCGGCGGCCTCGGCACACAGCCGCGCCGCCAGGTTGGTCACCGTGCCGATGGCGCCATAGTCGATGCGGCCCGGAAAGCCGATGGCGCCGATGGTGGCAAAGCCCATCGCGATGCCCACACCCATGCGCAGCCCGTAGCCGCGGCGCTGCCAGCCTTCGGCCAGATGCGCCACCTCGTGCTGCATGCGCAACGCCATGCGCACCGCGCGCGGCGCGGCATCGGGCATCGGCACCGGGTCGTTGAAGAACACCATGATGCCGTCGCCGGTGAAACGCTCGAGCGTGCCTTCGTGCTCGAGGATCAGCCGTCCCATCGCCGCGTGATACTCGCGCAACACGCCCATCACCTCTTCGGGATCGGCGGTCTCGGTGAACGCGGTGAAGCCGCGCAGGTCGAGGAACACCACCGTGATCTCGCGGCGGTGGCTTTTCAGCGGGTCGTCGGCGCCGCCGACGACGATCGCCTCGGCCAGCTGCGGCGAGAAAAAGCGCTTCAGGCGCCCGACGCGCTCGAGCTGCGCCACGCCATCGGCCACGCGCTGCTCGAGCGTGCGGTTCCACGTTGCCAACTCGGCGCGCTGGCGCTGCACCTCGTCGTGATAGGCCTTGATGCGCAGCAGCGAGCGCACGCGCGCCATCAACTCGGCCTGGTTGACTGGCTTGTTCAAGAAATCATCGGCGCCGGCCTCGATGCCCTTGATGCGCTCCTGCGCCGGGTCGAGCGCGGTCACCAGCACCACCGGCAGCATCGCGGTGCGCGGGTCGGCACGGATGGCGCGGCACACCGCGTAGCCGTCCAGGCCGGGCATCATCACGTCGAGCAGCACCAGGTCGGGCGCATCGGCGGCAATGGCCGCCAGCGCCGCCTCGCCCGAGGCGGCCTTGCTGGCGCGATAGCCCTTGGCGGCCAGCACGTCGGCCAGCAGGCGCGCGTTCTTCTCGACGTCGTCGACGACCAGGATGTGTTGCGCCTGCGCAGGCGTCACTTGCTGCGGCCCTGCGCCAGCGCGCGCTGCACGGCGGCGAGAAACGGCTTGATCGAAATCGGCTTGGCGATGAAGCCGTCGAACCCCGAGCGCACGATGCGCTGCTGCTCGTCGGGCATCACCGAGGCCGACACCGCCAACACGGGCATCGCGTCGAGCGACGCGTCTTCGCGGATGCGCGCCAGCACGGTGGCGCCATCGATGTCGGGCAGCTGGATGTCCATCAACACGAGGTCGGGCCGCCGCTGCAGGGCCAGCTTCAGGCCGGCCTCGCCCGTCTCGGCCTCGAGCGTGGCGTGCCCATGATGCTGCAGCACGTCGCGCACCAGCTTCATGTTCTTGGCGTTGTCTTCGACGATCAGAATCGTGCTCATGGCTTGGTCCCGGCGGCCTTCATTGCAGCACCTTCACATCGTGTTGCGGCAGCGTGAAGCGAAACGTCGAGCCGCGGCCGGGCTCGCTGTCGAGCGTGACCATGCCGCCGTGCAGCTCGACGAAGCGCTTCACCAGCGCGAGGCCTAGGCCGGTGCCCTCGGCCTTGCGCAGCACGTCGCCGCCGGCCTGGCGGAACTCCTCGAACACCAGCGCCTGGTCCTGCGGCGCGATGCCCACGCCGGTGTCGGACACCGACACCTCGGCCCATTCGCCCGCGTGCCCGTTCATGCCGTTGAGGTGGCGCGCCTGCACGCGCACGCGCCCGCCGTTGGGCGTGAACTTCACCGCGTTGGACAACAGGTTGACCACCACCTGCTTGACCTTGCGCGCGTCGGCCACCCATTCGGCCAGACCGTCGCCGACCTCGAGCTCGAGCGCGAGGCCATGCCGCTGCGCGCGCTCGCGCACCAGGGTGGCCGAATGTTCCAGCAGCAGGCCGAGGTCGAAGCACGACAGATCCAGCTCCATCTTGCCGGCTTCGATCTTGGACAGGTCGAGCACGTCGTTGATCAGCGCCAGCAGATGCTGGCCCGACGAGTGGATGTCTTGCAGGTATTCCATCTGCTTGTCGTTGACCTCGCCGAACATCTTCTCGGCCAGGACCTCGGAGAATCCGATGATGGCGTTAAGCGGCGTGCGCAGCTCGTGGCTCATGTTGGCCAGGAATTCGCTCTTGTGGCGGTTGGCGGCCTCGAGCTGGCGACTCTTGTTCTCGATCTCGTGGAACAGGCGCGCGTTCTGGATCGCGATGGCTGCCTGGTCGGCGAAGGTCTTCAACAGGCCGATCTCCTTGTCGCTGAACGGCGCCACCGGGGAGCGGATCACGTATAGATAGCCGACGCCCCGGCCCTCCCAGTGCATCGGCGCGAACACCTGGGTATAAGTGCCCAACGCCAGGCGCTCGGCCACCACGCGCGACAGGCTGTCGGGCTCGGCGTCGCGCAGCACGTCGGGATAGTGCAGCACACGATGCTCGGTCATCGCGCGCGCCACCGGGTCCTGGCCGCCCTGTATAGGGAACACAGCCTCCAGCCGCTCGCGCGCGGACCCGCGGTGTGCGCCCAGGTGCAGGCGCCCGTCGTCGCCAGCCAGCACCACGCCCTGCTCGGAACTTTCAAACAGGTGGCTGCAGCTTTGCAGAATCTTCTCGAACACCGGCGCGGTATCGGCCACCGAGCTGCTGATCACGCGCAGCACTTCGGCAGTTGCAGTCTGCTGCTCGAGGGCTTCCTTGGTTTCGTTGAAGAGCCTCGCGTTCTCGATCGCAATCACCGCCTGGTCCGCAAAGGTCTCGATCAGGCGGATCTCGTTGGCGGAGAACGGTTGCACCTGGTTGCGCAACACTGCGATCACACCGATCGATTCGCCATCGCGAACCATCGGTACCGCGAGCGCCGTGCGGAAGCCATGGCGCCGCTGGAACAGCCGTGCATCTGGGTACTGCACCAGATCAAGGGCCGCGACGTCATGAACGTGGACCGAGCTTCGCTCCACAAAGGCTTGACCGACCACGGAGGTCGGGTGCGGCGGCAGCGTCTCCCCCCGGCCAACCTCGGCGCTGTTGTTCAGCGAGTACCCCGTCATCGCGCGCAGCTGATCGCCCTTGAGCAGCCACACCCGGCTGCCGTGGGCCTTGCATAGCACGCGCGATCGTTCGGCCACGGCATCGAGCACCGGTTGCACATCGGCCACCGAGTTGCTGATGACCTCAAGGACCTCGGACGTCGCCGTTTGCTGCTCCAGCGCCTCCTTCGTTTCGTTGAACAAGCGCACGTTCTCGATCGCGATCAACGCCTGGCTGGCGAAGGTCTGTAGCAGCTCGATCTGCTTCTCCGAGAACATCCCCGGCTGTTCACGACCCACGCCAATCGAACCGATGACGCGGCCGTCTTGCAGCATTGGCACGGCCAGATTGCTCCTCAGGCCGGTGCGGCGGGCCGCCTCCTTCAACTCGTACTCTGGATCAGCGAGCACGTCGGCGATCTGAACGGGTGCCCCCTCGAGAACGCACCGCGCATGCAACGCACCGCGTCCCGGCTTCAGCGGGAACGCGTCCAGCATCGCGTGTGACTCTTCTCGAGACACGCCCTGAAACGCCACCAGATGCACCATTTCGCCATCGAAACGAGCCACGCTGCCGATGCGAGCATCGCAGAGCGTCATGGCTCGCTCGGCAATCGCGTCGAACACCGGTTGCACGTCGGTTGGCGATTGGCTGATCACCTTCAACACGTCGGCCGTTGCCGTCTGCGTTTCGAGCGCCTCTTTGGTTTCGTTGATCAGACGCACGTTCTCGATCGCAATCACGGCCTGATCGGCAAAGGTCTTCAGCAGATCGGTCTGGCGCTGCGGTGTCTTGCCCGGGTCCGGCCAAGCCACGACGAGTGCGCCCACGGCCACGCCGTCTTTCAGCATCGGTGCGCCGATCATGCGGCGCCAATTGCCGACACGCGCCGTCTCCGGGTCGTAGGTCGGGTCGGCATGGGTGTCCTCCTCGACCATGGCCTGGCCAGAAAGGATCACGCGGCCGCTCATCATGCGCGGATTGGGTGGGCCCGGGTAGAGCCGGCGCGCATCCACGATCGCGCCTTCGGACCAATTGCGGGTGGCCACCAGATGCACCAGACGCCCGTCGTAGCGGAAGACGGCCGAGATCGGGCTGGAAAACAGCCGCATGGCGCTGTCCATGATGGCCTCGAACACCGGCGTCACGTCGGTGGTCGAGCTGCTGATTACACGCAGCACGCCGCTGATGGCGGTCTGGTATTCGAGCGATTCGCTCAGCTCGGCGGTGCGCTCCTCGACCTTGCGTTCCAGCCCCGCATATGAGGCCTGCAACTCGGCGCCCATCTGGTTGAACTGCTCGGCCAGGCCCTCGAGTTCGTCGCCCGTCTTGATCTGGATGCGCTGGTCCAGCTCGCCGGCACCGATGCGCGCGGCGCCCTCTTGCAGCGCGCGGATCGGCCGCACCAGCGCGCGTGCCAGCACGAAGCTCTCGGCGGCGGCCAGCAGCAAGCCGCCCACCAGCAGCCACACCAGCCGCATGATCGACTCGCGCAGCGGCGCCAGCGCCTCGGCACGCGGCGATTCGACGAACACCGTCCAGTTCAACGCCGGGATGCGCGCATGGGCGGCAAACACCGGCTGGCCCGCCAGGTCGCGCGCGTCCACCGCCGCGCCGGTGTCGGGGTGCGCCAGCGCCGCCACTTGAGGCAGCGAACTGAGGTCGGTCTGCTTGAGCACCAGGCTGATGTCGGGATGCGCGATCAGCGTGCCGTTGGCGTCCACCGCGTAGGCCAGGCCGTTGTGGCCGATCTTGATGCGCGACACCACGTCCCACACGAACTTCAGATTCACGTCGGCCACCGTGACGCCGCCATCGCCCGCAGGACGCGCGATCGCCATGTACGGCTCGGTCTCCTTGCGAAACTGCACCGGGCCGTACCAGGTCTCACCCTTGCTGGCGCGCACCGCGACGAAGGCCGGCTCCTTGGACAAATCGGTGCCGGCACCGATCACGTCCAGCCCCAGCCGCGACATGCGCAGCCGCTCGCGCCCGTCGGCGCCAATCCACACCAGATCGGTGATCTGCTGTGCTTGCTTCTGCAGCTTCACGTACTCGAGGCGGCGCTGCTCGGTGGCGTCGCCCGACGTGTCGGTGAGCGGAAAAGCCGTCCAGCCGATCTGGTGCTCGATGTTGAGCACGTATTGTTCGATGCGCGCAGCGGCGTTCTGCGCCTTCTCCACCTGCAACGCCACCAATTGGGCCTGCGTCTCGCGCCACGAGAACACCAGGTTGATGGCACCGCTGATCACCAGTACGCCGGCCACCACCGCGGTGATCAGCATCGCGTACTTGGGGAACAGGCGCCAGCGCGGCAGCTTCACTCGATCACCTCATCGGCGCGCAGCCGCACCGCCGGCGGAATCGCCAGCCCGAGCTCGCGCGCCGTCTTCAGGTTGAGCACGAAGCGAAACTGCCGCGGCTCCTCCATCGCCATCTCGGCCGGCTGGGCGCCCTTAAGCACGCGGCCCGCGTAGCGACCGGCGCGCCGAAAGATGTCTTCGAAGTCGGGGCCGTAGCTCATCAGCCCGCCTTCGCGCGCGCCGATCTCCTGCTCGAACATCGACGGCAGCTTGTATTTCAACGCAGCCTGCGCGTATTCCTTCTCGAGATTGTTGCGCGTCGACAGCAGCGTGCTCGTCACCGCCTGCGCCTTGCCATCGAGCAGCTTCTTGAATCCCGCTTCGAGCAGCTCGGGCCGGTCGATGTGCACCGTCACCAGCGTCAGGCCGAGCTGCTTGGCCGCGGCCAGCGCATGGTCCATCTCCTGCGTGCAGGCGTCGCGCATCGCCTCGTCGATCACCACGCCCACGCGTTTCAGGCCAGGCACGGTCTCCATCAACAGCTGCAGCCGCTTGATGGTGAGCTCGTTGTTCATCGTGGTGACGCCGGTCACGCGGGTGCCCGGCCGCGCCAGCGAGTGGACGAACTTCAACTCCACTGGATCCATGATGGTGGCGATCACGATCGGCGTCTTCTTGTCGGCGTACCAGGCCGCGGTGGCCATCGGCGTGGCCGGTGCGAAATACAGGTCGACCGGCACCCCGGCGAGGTCGATGGCCATCGGCTTGAAGCGATCAGCGTTGTTCGATGCCGAACGGCGCAGCAGTTCGAGGTTCTTGCCCTCGACGAAGCCCTCGCTGCGCAGGCCCTCGAGAAAGCCGCGCAACGTGACGTCGTAGTAGTTGCCTTGGTCCTGCCAGCTGAGGTAGCCCACGCGGTACACGCGCTCTTGCGCCAGGGCGCGCACCGCCAGCAGCATGCCGCTGCCGGCGACGACGATGAACTGCCGCCGGAGTTTGTTCATTCGATCACCACGTCGGCGCGCAACAACGCCCGCTGCGGAATGGCGACGCCGATTGCCTTGGCAATGCGCTGGTTGATGACGAACTCGAAGATCGTCGGCTCCTGCATCGGCAGATCGGCTGGCTTGGCACCGTTGAGGATTCGCGCCACATAGTTGGCCAAACTCCGGAAGATCGCCGTGTAGTCGGGGCCATACGATAGCAAGGCGCCCCAGCCCCGGTTGGGTGCAAGCATCGGCAGGCGCAGCGCCGCAGCGCGGCGGCCACCGCATCGAACTCATCGGCCACGCTGATTTCGTACGACACCAGCGTCACCCCGAGCGAGCGAGCGGCGGCGGCTTCCTCGCGCCGCTTGGCCTCGATCTTGTCGGGGGTTGCCCCGACGTCTCCGTGCAACGCGAGCAGCGGGCAATGGCGATCCGCGTCGCCGAGGGCACCGTCTCTTTCAGCAGCTCGATCCACTTGGGCACCAGTTGGTCGGCCAGATTCGAGATGCCGGTGACCTGTCCGCCCGGATGCGCCAGGCTTTCCACGAGGCCGGCCTGCCGGGTCGGGGACCGCGAACACCACCACCGGAATCCTGCCTCCGGTGGCCATCACCGCGCGCGCCGCGATGCCGCTGCCGGTGACGACCAGGTCAACGCCGAGCCGCGCCATCTCGTCGGCGTACTGTGCAAAGCGTTCGGTGTGGCCCTCGGCGTAGCGCCCCTCGATGACCAGGTTGCCGCCCTCGGTGAAGCCGAGCTCGCGCAGCCGGACCCGAAACG
>JBIODO010000222.1:0-7080 GCA_044445225.1 Burkholderiales bacterium | reverse complement strand
TGGAAGAGATCGCCGCCGGCGACGGCGCCACCAGCACGATCGTCAGCGTCAACAACTGCCCGGTGTGCTCGATCCTGATGGCGTTCGGCAACGACGATCCGAAGCGGCGCTTCCTCGCGCCGCTGGCGCGCGGCGAGATGCTCGGTGCGTTTTGCCTCACCGAGCCGCACGTCGGCTCCGAGGCCGGTGGCCTGAAGACCACCGCCGTCCGTGTCAAAGATGGTGACGGCGACCACTACGTGCTCAACGGCGTCAAGCAGTTCATCACCAGCGGCAAGAACGGCGACGTCGCGATCGTGATGGCAGTCACCGACAGGGCCGCCGGCAAGAAGGGCATCAGCGCCTTCATCGTGCCCACCGCGACACCGGGCTATCAGGTCGCGCGCATCGAAGACAAGATGGGCCAGCATGCCAGCGACACCGCGCAGATCGTGTTCGACAACTGCCGCGTGCCGGCGGCCAATCTGCTGGCCGACGAAGGGCTTGGATTGAAGATCGCGCTGTCGGGCCTCGAAGGCGGGCGCATCGGCATCGCGTCGCAGGCGCTGGGCATGGCACGTGCCGCATTCGACGCGGCGCTCACCTACAGCAAGGAGCGGCGCGCCTTCGGCCAGCCGATCTTCGAGCACCAGGCGGTGCAGTTCAAGCTCGCCGACATGGCCACGCAGATCGAGGCCGCGCGTCAGTTGATCTGGCACGCCGCTGCATTGAAAGACGCTGGCCGGCCGTGCCTGAAGGAAGCCGCGATGGCCAAGCTCAACGCCAGCGAGATGGCCGAACGCGTGTGCTCGGGGGCGATCCAGGTGTTCGGCGGCTATGGCTACGTGAGCGATTTTCCGGTCGAGCGCATATACCGTGACGTGCGCGTGTGCCAGATCTACGAGGGCACGAGCGAGGTGCAGAAGATCCTGATCGGGCGTGCGCTGGCATGACCACGCCGCTGACCATCGGCTTCGTCGGCCTGGGCGTGATGGGTGTGCCGATGGCGCGGCACCTCGGCGAGGCCGGCCATCGTGTGCAAGGGTTCGACGTGGCGCCGCAGGCTCTTGACCGGCTGCGCCGGGCGCTACCTGCGGCGCGTGCGTGCAACGGCGCGCGAGAGGCAGCATCGGGCGCCGACGTGGTGTTCACGATGTTGCCCAATGGCGCGGTGGTGCGCGATGCCGTCGCCGGCGACGCAGGCATCGCCGCCGGGCTCGCGCCCGGCGCGCTGCTGGTCGACACCTCATCGTCCGAGCCGTGGCTGACGAGCGAGACCGCCGCTGTCGTGCGCGCGCGTGGCGCCGCGATGATCGATGCGCCCGTGTCGGGTGCGATGTGGGGTGCCGAAGCCGGCGAGTTGGTGTTCATGGTCGGCGGAGATGCGCTCGACGTGCAGCGCGCCACACCACTGCTCACCGCTATGGGCAAGCAGATCTTTCACCTTGGGCCGCTCGGCAGTGGGCACACGATGAAAGCCCTCAACAACCTGGTCACCGCGATGACGCTCACCGCCACCGCCGAGGCACTGACGGTGGGCACGCGCTGCGGCCTCGACCCGGCGGTGATGACCGATGTGCTCAACGCCTCCACCGGCGGCTCGTGGATCACGCGCACGCAGATGCATCAACGCGTGATCAGCCGCCGCTTCGACGACCCGTTCAAGCTCGAGCTGATGCTCAAAGACATTGGCATCGCGCTGGCCATCGCGCGTGAGGCCGGCATCCCGATGCCGCTGTGCGAGGCCGGGCATCCTCTGTGGCAGGTGGCCGACCAGGCGCGAGGCCCGGGCGCCAGCATCAGCGAACTGGTGCGCTGGATCGAGACGCGCGCCGGGGTCGAGATCGCGGCGCCTGCGCACGTGCCGCGAGCCGGCTGATCCCCGCCGTGCGCGCGCAGCGTAGCGTGTCGGTCGAACGCTGGCTCACGCAGGGCACGATTTGAAGCAAGGCCCACGCCAAAGTTGTCGTATCGTGCGCCCCCATCACACATCCAATCAACGGACCGGAGGGTTGTCATGAGGAGTCAGTGGCATCGTGTCGCGCAGGCCTGCGTGCTCGGCGTGTTCGCCGGCGCCGCCGGCGCGGCGGCTGCGCAGGGCGCGCCGACCAGCGCGGCCAACGCGGCGGAAGATTTCTGCGCCGGCAAGGTGAGCAGTGAGCAACTGGTGAGCGCCGCGCTGACGCGCGCCAAGGAGCGCGCCGACCTCAACGCGTTCGTCACGCTCGACGAGGCGGGCGCGCTGGCGGCGGCCAAACGCGCCGATGCGAGCAAGGGGCATGCACGCTGCCGGCCGCTGGCGGGCGTGCCGATCGTCGTCAAGGACAACATCGAGGTGGCCAAGCTGCCGACCACCGGTGGCACGCCGGCATTGAAAGGCTATGTGCCGAAGGCCGATGCGCCGGTGGTGAAGAAATTGCGCGACGCCGGCGCCATCGTGCTCGGCAAGACCAACATGCACGAGCTCGCGTTCGGCATCTCGGGCTACAACCCGGCGTACAACACCAGCTCCAACGTCGGCGTGCGCAACGCCTACGACGTGTCGCGCAGTGCCGGGGGCTCGTCGGCGGGCACCGGTGCCGCGCTCGGCGCGCGCATCGTGATGGCGGGGCTGGGCACCGATACCGGTGGCTCGGTGCGCATCCCGTGCGCATTCAACGGCTGCGCGTCGCTGCGCCCGACCGTCGGCCGCTATTCGCAAAAGGGGATCTTGCCGATCTCGCACACGCGCGACACCGCCGGGCCGATGGCACTGGCGATGGCCGACGTGGAGCTGCTCGATCGCGTGATCAGCGGCGCCAAGCCTGCCAAGGCGGCCGACCTGAAGAGCGTGCGCCTGGGCCTGGTGAAGGAGTTCCAGGCCAACCTCGATGCCGACACGCAGGCGGCGTTCGACGCCGCGCTCGCCAAGGCCAAGGCCGCCGGCGTGACGGTGCTCGAGGTGCCGATGCCCAAGCTGATGGATCTCAACAACGCGGTGAGCTTTCCGATCGCGCTGTACGAAGCGTATGACGACGTCGTCAAGTACCTGAAGGGCACCGGCACCGGGATCACGTTGCCCAAGCTGGCCGAATCCATTGCCAGCCCGGACGTCAAGGGCACCTACCAAGGGCTGGTGATCCCGCGCAAGCTGCCCGGACCCAACAACACGGTGGTCGACGCCAAGCCGGCCTACGACGCGGCGATGAAGACCTCGCGTCCGGCACTGCAAAAGCTCTACGCCGACACCTTCAAGCAGCACAAGCTCGACGCATTGGTGTTCCCCACCGTGCCCAAGGTGGCGATGGTGGCCGACCCCGAGTCGAGCAGCGTGCCCACGTTCGTGGGCGTGATCCAGAACACCGACCCCGGCAGCAACGCCGGTGTGCCGGGTTTGCAGATCCCGATCGCCATCGGCGCAACGAGCAAGCTGCCGGTGGGCCTGGAACTCGACGGCCCGGTCGGCAGCGACCGCCGGCTGGTGGCCATCGGCCTTGCGCTCGAAGGCGTGTTCGGACGATTGCCACCACCGGCGCGCTAAAGCGCAGCATCGGCCTCGCGTGCATCGACGCGGCGGCCACACGCTTGGCCGCCGCGGCTGCCGCTGACGCGCGCTCACTTGTCGGATACGTCGATCAGCGCGCCCTCGAGCGACACGGGACCCTTGGCCACCAGCCCGAAGGCGTCGCGGATGTCGTCGAACGTGCCGAGACGGATGTCCTCGAAGTCGCCCCAGCGCAGCGTCGGCGGCAGGTCGTTGTAGACCTCGCGCTCCGTGGCCAGGCAGCCGACCACCTGCTGCTTCACGTCTTCGCCGCCGGCGAGCATCTTGAATCCCTGCGCACCGGGCAACAGCAGCGGCGTGTTGGCCTCAATGTGCGGATCGCGCATGAAGCGGTTCGGAAAGATGCGCTGGATCTTGCCCGTCGTGGGACTCTGCACGTAGCAGTAGACATAGCCCGGCTGCGCGGTGCTGACGGACAGCTCGATGGGCTCACCCTTGCGGTAGCGCGTCTTGGCCACGCGCACGGAGAGCTTGACTTCCTTGCCAACGGCCACGCCGGCTGCACCGGGGCCCTGCCCGGGCACCGATTTCTCGGCGACGAACGGCTTGTCGGGTGCCTTGGGAATCGGCCGCAACAGGAACGCCTTGAACAATTCGAAGTCGGGCTCGCTGCCGTCGTTCAGCCCGAGCGCGCGGCGGTAGGCGGCCAACGCGTCGGTGGTCGCCGTGTTGAGCGCGCCATCGGCGGGGCCGTCGTAGAACTTGCGGTTGCGCAACTGGTCCTGCAGGAAGCGCGTCAATTCCGGCGTGCCTTGCATCGACAGGAACCAGTCCTCCATCTCGCGCTGAACCTCGGGGTTGGCGACGTCGATGTTCAGGCAGCCCCAATAGGGCAGACGAAGCAGCTTGCCGGTGAGCTCGATCGAAGACAGCTCGATCATGTTGCGCAACGACTGCGCGACGCCCTCGCTGTGGGCCACACCGAAGCTGAAGGTCAGGTTGCCGTTGCGGATCTGCGCCTGGCCGTCGTCGATGCCTTTGTCGCTCCGGGTCACGACGACGGTGTTCTTCGAGCTGGCACCGGGAACCAGCGTCAAGTCGCCGGTGGCCACCACGCTGGCGTCGAAGCCAAGGACCGAGGCATGCGAGTTGCTGGACACCCGCGCACCGAACAGTGCCGGTAGCAGCGAAACGCCGAGCCCGGCCTGCTTGCTGGTCACGTCTTCGTCGAACTGCGTGATCGAACCGCGGATGTCGTATTGCGGCACGACCTTGAAGTCATTGAGCCGCTGCGCGATCGACAGCAGCTGCACCACGTTCTGGTTGTCGCTGCCGAAGGTGACCAGCCGTACGCCGCGGCTGCGCCGCGTCATGTCGGCAAAGGCCGACACCATCATGTCGCGAGTGCCGGCACCCAGCCGGCGCGACTGATCCTGCATCTCTTCGATCATCATGCTGACATCGCGCACACCGAAGCGGTACATCATCTCGTCCATGCAGCGCAGCCCGTCGGAGAACTGGGTGACGTTGCGCTGCGGCACTGCCTTGGGCCCCGACGGGACGGGTTGAGTCTGAACCGTCGGTGCGGGAGGCGGGCTGACCGCGCGCGCCTGCGGCGCGACGCAGTCCGACATCGCAATCGCAACAATGGTGGCGATGAACTTGGTGATCATGGCGGTCTCCTCGGGGTGGTGTGGATCGTTAAGTGGGTATCGTTGCGCGGCCCTGGTGCTGCCGCACGACTGGACACTCGGACTCGGCGCAGGATCGGACGCCCAAATCTGAAGACCTTGCGCCGTCGTGGCCGCTCTGTCCTGCATTACTCCGAGGCCCCGCAACGCGCCGGGATGCCGGCACGTTGCGAGGGTGCTCGCTCGCGTCAGGGCAGGCGCGGCAGCGTCGGCAGGCTCGGCAGGCTGATCGTCAGATTCGCGGCCGGGACCGGGAACGTGAACAGCGTGATCGTGGCCTGCACGCCATCCACGGCGCCGAGCGACGCGTCGACGACCAGCGAACCCGTCGTGATGCCGTGCGTCGCGTTCATGTCGACCTGGTCGTCGGCGAGGGCCAGGTTCTTCTCCTCGGCGATCTCGACGGCCTTGCCGATGCTGGCCAGGCGCGCATCTGCGAATTTGGCAAACACGAAGTCCTGGTTTTCGGTCAAACCACCGAGCGCGCTGTCGGACGCGATCGTCAGGCCCGTCTCGCGGGTGCAGACGTCGCGGCCATCCGAAGCGCCGGTCCGTGCACGAATCTGCTTCTTCGTGAACGGGGCTTGCAGGCAATCCAGCGGGATGACGCGGGTCACGACGCGGGTGCACTTGAAAGCGCCGCCGGTGGACTGACCGGTGTAGCCGGTGCGGCAGACCATGCCGTCGTCGGGCGAGGCGTGGCTGATGACGGGAGCCGCGATGCCGGCGGATGCGACGATGGCGGCGGCAATGCTCTTGGCGAGCACGAGGGTTTTGAACGATTTCATGGTGGATCTCCAAAGTAGAGGTAGTAGGGAAGGTTGCTTTCTTGTGACGACCTGCGAACCGTTCGCCTGTCGCACGCTCGCACTAACGGCCGCTCGGTGCAGGCAGACGCAGGCCGGTGAAGGTTTCGGCCACACCCTGAAGTGGGGTGCGGCCGCATGAACCCGAGGCCGCACGCATGCAACCCGCGCGGAGCACAATGGATGCGCCGCAGCTCTAAAAGGTGATCGCACCATGAAGCGAACCGCCAGATCGATGGTCGACGAAGCGATGGCCGACATCACCACCTTCAGCGTCGAACAGGCGCGCGATCTGCACGGCCGCGACGATGTGCAGTTCATCGACATCCGCGACGTGCGCGAGCTCGAGCGCGAAGGCGTGATCCCCGGCGCCTTTCATGCGCCGCGCGGCATGCTCGAGTTCTGGGTCGACCCCGAGTCGCCGTATCACAAGCCGCTGTTCGCGCGGCCGCACACGCGCTACGTGCTGTTCTGCGCCGCCGGCTGGCGCTCGGCGCTGGCCACCCAGACGCTGCAGCAGATGGGCCTGGAAAACGTCGCCCACATCGAAGGCGGCTTCTCGGCGTGGAAGGAGTCCGGCGCGTCGGTGGCCGACAAGCCGAGCAAGCCGCCGAAGACGGCGTGAGCGATCGGCGATGGAGCTGACGTCGTATCTGCGCATCCAGGCGCGCGCCAATCGGTTGTCGAACCATCGGCTGCATGCCGCGATGGCGCCGCTGTCGCGCGCCGAGTTCCACGCGCCGCGCGTGGGGTTCTTCCCCAGCCTCGCGCAGACGTTGAATCACATCCTGCTGGTCGATCTCTACTACATCGGCGCGCTGCACCGCGAGGCCGGCACGCGTGCAGCGCTGCTCGGCTTCGAGCCGTACGACGATCTGGCCACGCTGGCACGCCGGCAGGCAGCCAGCGACGAGCGGCTCGTTGCCTGGTGCGATGCGCTCGACGACGCGCAGCTCGACGCGGTGGTCGAGATGGAGCGCGAAGACCATGTCCAGCGCGACCGCGCCGGCCACGTGCTGGCGCACCTGTTCAACCACCAGACGCACCACCGCGGCCAGGCGCATGCGATGCTGTCGAGCACCGCGATCAAACCGCCGCAGCTCGACGAATTCATGATGCC
>JBIODO010000221.1:0-7184 GCA_044445225.1 Burkholderiales bacterium | reverse complement strand
GCGAGCGACGCCGAGCCGCCGCCGGCGGCCGACCTGGTGATCGTCGACGTGCCGTTTCCACGCCAGGGCGGCGTAGACTTGGTGCGGCGCATTGCCGCTCAACACCCGACGACGCCGATCCTCGCCTTGTCGACAAACTTCTTCTCCGGCATCGAATGCTGCGGTCCCGTGGCACGCGCGTTGGGCGTGGACTGCGTGCTGCCCAAGCCGGCCACTCGCGAGGCACTGGCCACCGCCGTGCGCCTGGTGCTGCCGCGCTGACATGATGCGGTCGGCCGCCGGATCCGCCGCGGTCCCCGCGCGCCTCACGTGGCGCAGCATCCCATGGATCGGCGGCGTGTTCATCGCTGCCATCGTCGCGCTGGCCGCCTACGACATCGTGCGCAGCCATCGCGCCGACGCGATCGACACGGCGCGCGAACTCGACACGCAGTCGCGCATCATCGCCGAGCAGACCGCGCGCAGCTTGCAGGCGGTGGACTTGGTGCTGCGCCACATCGCCGCGCAACGGCGCTCGGGCGCGCTGGCGCAGTTGCGTCCGGCCGATTTGCACGCCTACCTGAAGGATCAGGCCATCGGACTGGTGCAGTCGGAGGGCCTGTTGTGGTTCGATGCGAACGGCACGCTGATTGCCAGTTCGAAAACGGCCGATCTGCCCGATCCGCCGCTCGACGCGAGGGGCGATCCGCTGTACGAGCAAATGCGCACTGGGCGCGCTCCCGAGCCGACGATCGCCGGCTTGCGCCGCGGGATACTCGAGCCCACGCGTTGGGTGTTTCCGATCGCGCGACGGCTGCAGACCCCCGCAGGCGCGTTCGTTGGCGCGGTGGTGGCCGGCGGCCGCGTCGATTACTTCCAGCAGTTCTACAAGGACGTGCGCCTCGACCCCGGAACCACGATCTCGCTGCTGCATCGCGACGGCACGCTGCTGGCCCGCCATCCGGCGGCTGAGGCCGCGATGGGCCAGCGTTTTCCGGTGCTCGACACCATGCTGGCGTTGCGCGACGCCGATCCGGACGCCCCGCTGCGCAGCGTGAGCCCGATCGACGGCGTCGACCGCTTCGGCGCGATCGCGTTGGTGCCCGACTACCCGCTGGCGGTGGTGGTGACGCGTGACGCCGACCTGGCGTTGGCCGGCTGGCACCAACAGACGGTGGGCACCATCGCGCGCACCTTGGCGATGGGCGTGCTGGCCGCGTTGCTGCTGGCCGTGCTGCGCCGCCAGTTCCTGCGCCTGGACCGGACGCGCGCGTCGCTTGAACTGTCGCGCGAGCGTTTCGCGCTCGCTGCGGCCGGCTCTGACGAAGGCATCTGGGACTGGGATGTGATCGGCGACAGCGTGTATGCGTCGGCGCGCGCGCGCGAAATCTTTGGGCTCCCGCCGGGCCCCGATACGCAGCCGCGCGAAACCTGGTTCGCGGCGATTCAACTGCACCCCGAGGATCAGGGGGCGCGCGGGCAGGCGATGCAAGACCACGTCAACGGCCGCACACCGGTGTATGAAGGCGAATACCGCGTTCGGCACGGCGACCAGTGGCGCTGGGTGCGTGTGCGCGGCCTGTGCGTGCGCAACGCGGCGGGCGAGCCGTTGCGCATGGCGGGCTCTGTCACCGACATCGATTCGCGCCGGCGCACCGAGGATGCGATGAAGCTCTCGGAGGAGCGCTACGCGCTGGCGATGGCCGGCCTCACCGGCGGCCACTGGGTGTGGGATACCGAGACCGACGCGCTGTTCGTCTCCGACAGCGTGCACCAGTTGTTCGGCCTGCCGCCCAACACCCCGGTGGCAACGCGCACCGAGTACTTTCGCCATGTGCGCGTGCATCCCGAAGATTGGGAGGGCCTGGCCAAGGTCAACGAGGACGTGGTGGCCGGCCGCGTGATGCGCTTCGACTACGAGTTCCGAATCTTGCTGCCGGGCAGCCGTGAGCTGCGCTGGATCCTGACGCGCGCGCACAGCTTTCGCGATGAACAGGGCAAGACCGTTCGCGTGGCCGGTGTCAGCGTCGACATCTCGCCGCGCAAGCAAACCGAGGAGGCGCTGCGCCTGAGCGAAGAGCGTTTCGCGCTGGCCGTGCTCGGCTCCGACGACGGCGTGTGGGACTTCGACTACGTCAACCAGCGCGTGTTCGCCTCGCGCCGCTGCCGGCAGATCCTCGGCATCCCGCAGGACCCGCAGGTGCAGCCGCTGGACGAGTGGTTCGCGATGGTGCTGCTGCACCCCGAGGACGCGCCGCAGCGCGAAGCGGCGATGCAGGCGCATCTGGATGGCCTGACGCCGGCCTACGAAGGCGAGTGGCGCGTGCGCCATCCGGGCAACCGCTACCGTTGGGTGCGCGTGCGCGGCATGTGCGTGCGCGATGCCGCCGGCAAGCCGTTGCGCATGGCCGGCTCGGTGTCGGACATCGACGCGCGCAAGCGCGTCGAGGAATCGCTGCGCCACTCCGAGGAACGGTATGCGTTGGCGGTGGCTGGGTCGGATGACGGCGTGTGGGACTGGGACTTGTTGTCGGGCATGGCCTTCGAATCGGCGCGGGCGCGCGAACTGCAGGGCCTGCCGCCGGGCCCCGAGCTGCAGCCGCTGGATGAACTGGTCGGCTCGCTGCGGGTCCACCCCGACGATGCAGCGCGTCGCGCCGAAGGCATACGCGCCCACCTGGCCGGCGAAACCCCGGCCTACGAGTGTGAATACCGTGTGCGGCGCGACGACGGCACCTATCGGTGGATTCGTGTGCGCGCACTGTGCCTGCGCGATGCCGACGGCAAGCCTTACCGCATGGCCGGCTCGGTGAGCGACGCCGACGAGCGCAAGCAGGCCGAGGAAGCGCTGCGACTGTCGCAGGAACGATTCACGCTCGCCGTGGCTGGAGCCAACGACGGCATCATCGACTGGGACCTCGTCAACGACAGCATGTACACGTCGGAGCGCATGCTCGAGATGATCGGGCAGCCGCCGCAGCCCAACGTGCGCACGCGCGACGAATGGATGGCGCTGCTGGATCTGCACCCGGATGATCGCGAGCGTCATCGCCTGGAACTGCAGCGCTTCTTGAACAGCCGCGAGTCATTGCGCGAGGGCGAATACCGCATCCGCCGCGCCGACGGGGTCTACCGCTGGGCGCGCTTGCGCAACTACTGCATGCGCGACGCCGAGGGCGCGCCGCTGCGAATGACCGGTTCGGTCAGCGATATCGACGATTACAAGCGCGTCGAGGCCGCGCTGCGCGAGTCGGAAGAGCGCTACGCGCTGGCGTTGACCGGCTCCAACGAAGGCCACTGGATGTGGGATATTGGTCCGAGCACGCTTTTCGTGTCGGCCAAGCTGGCCGAGATCTTCGGGTTGCCCGGCGGCACCCAGGTGCTGCCGGCCGACAGGTACTTCGCGGCGGTCCCGATGCACCCAGACGACCGCGAGCGCGTGTACCGCAATCGCGACGACCATTTGGCCGGACTGACGCCGCGGCTGGACCACGAGTTCCGCATCATCCGGCCCGACAGCGGCGAGGTGCGCTGGATCCACACGCGCGCGCAGTGCTTTCGCGATGCCGGCGGCCAGCCGCTGCGCCTGGCCGGATCGACCACCGACGTCACCGAGCGCAAGCGATCGGAAGAGGCGCTGCGTCGCTCCGAAGAGCGCTACCAGCTCGCGGTGGCCGGCTCCAATGAAGGCCTGTGGGACTGGGACCTGGCCAGCGACATGCTGTTCCTGTCGCCACGCGCGCAGCAGCTGACCTTCGTGGAGTCGGCCGAGCCGTTGCAGCCGCGCCGCGTCTGGGTCGACAAGACACGCTACCACCCCGACGATATCGAACCGGTGCGCCTTGCGCTGTCCAGGCACCTGCAAGGCGAAACGCCGTACTTCGTCATCGAGTATCGGGTGCAGCACCACTCCGGCACATGGCACTGGTACCGCCAGCGCGGGCTGGCGCTGCGCGACAGCAACGGCACGCCGTATCGCATGGCCGGCTCGATGGAAGACATCACGCAGCGCAAGAGCGCCGAGGCCGATCGCGAGCGCCTCGAGACGCAGCTGCGCCAGGCGCAAAAGCTCGAGGCGATCGGCACGCTGGCCGGTGGCATCGCGCACGACTTCAACAACATCCTGGCCGCCATCCTCGGCTACGGCGAGATGGCGCAGAAGGACGCGGCGGACGGCTCGGCGCAGCGCCGCCACATCGACGCCGCGATCAGCGCCGGCATGCGCGCCAAGTCGCTGGTCGAGCGCATCCTGGCGTTCAGCCGCAGTGGCATGGGCGAGCGCGTGCCGGTGCACGTGCAGTCGGTGGTGGTCGAAGCGCTCGATCAGTTGAAGGCGTCGCTGCCGGCCGACATCACGTTGCAGCAGCAGCTGGATGTCGGCAATTCGGCCGTTCTCGGTGACCCGACGCAGGTGCACCAGGTGGTGATGAACCTGTGCGCCAACGCCGTGCAGGCGATGCGCTCGCGCGGCACGTTGACGGTGACGCTCGACCGCGTGCGGCTGCAGGCGCCGCGCTGCGCCACCAGCGTGCTGCCCGACGGCGCGTACGTGCGTCTGAGCGTCAAGGACACCGGCACCGGCATTTCGCCGCGGGTGCTCGAGCGCATCTTCGATCCGTTCTTCACCACCAAGGAGGTGGGTGTGGGCACCGGCCTCGGTCTGTCGCTGGTGCATGGCATCGTCACCGACCTCGGTGGCGGCATCGACGTCGACAGCCAGCCGGGCGAGGGCGCCACGTTCACCGTGTACCTGCCATGGCAAAGCAGCGTGCAGGCCCCCGAGGCGTTGCAGGAGACGGTGGCCGGCGGTGGCGGCGAGACCGTGCTGCTGGTCGATGACGAAGAGGCGCTGGTGCGGCTGGGCGAAGAGATGATCGCGGGCCTGGGCTACGAGCCGGTGGGCTTCACCTCGAGCACGGCGGCGCTCGAGGCGTTTCGCGCCGCGCCGGGCCGCTTCGACGCCGTGCTGTCCGACGAGGCGATGCCCGACATGACCGGGTCGGAGCTGGCGAAAGAGATCCGCGCGATCCGCGGCGACATCCCGATCGTGCTGATGAGCGGCTACGTGACGCCGGCGCTGACTCACCGCGCGCGCGACGCCGGCGTGCTCGACGTGCTGGCCAAGCCGCTGGTGGCGCGCGACATCGCGCGCAGCCTGGCCGACGCGCTGCAGCAGCCCTGAGGCGCGCGCGGGGCGCCGGTTTCAAACGAAATTCGCGCCCGCCGGCGCGAAACGGTGGTGCAACGCGGCGGCCTTGTAATGACGGTCACGACACCACCACACCACAAGGGGTTGCTCATGAACACCGTCAGCATCGCCGAGCGCGGCGCACCCAGCGTCCCGTTGCTGGGCGCGCACGGCTGGATCGTCGCGCCAGCGGCCGAGTCACCGGGCACCGGCGTCGTCGCGCTGGTGCGCCAATGGCTGTACCGCAACCGCATGCGCCACGAGATCGCCGAACTCGACGAGCATCTGCTGCGCGACATCGGCCTGACCCGTTTCGACGCGGTCGTTGAATCCAGAAAACACTTCTGGCAAGCTTGAGCCAAAATCCGCAAGCCCACTACCATCGGGCACCCACCCAACTCGCCGCCGGCCGCTGGTCGGCGGCCTTTGACGCCGTGCCCGAGTCGATCCCTCCACAAGCGCACCCCGTGCTGACGCCACATGTGCTGGCGTTGGACGACGACCCCTCGGTGCGGCAGCTGGTGCATGACTACCTGGCCGAAAACGAGCTGCGCATCACCGTGGTGGCCAGCGGTGCGGAGTTCGACCAGGTGATGGCACGCGAGACGATCGACCTGGTCGTGCTCGACGTGCGCCTGCAGGGCGAAGACGGCTTGCAGATCGCGCGCCGCCTGCGCGAGACGTCGACGATTCCGATCCTGATGCTCACCGGCCGAGCCGAAGAGGCCGACCGCGTGATGGGGCTGGAGCTCGGCGCTGACGACTACCTGACCAAACCGTTCAGCCCGCGCGAGCTGCTGGCGCGCATCCGCGCGTTGCTGCGCCGTGCGCGCGCCCAGGCCACCGTGGCCGACGCGATCGCCAAGGTGCGGGCCTACCGCTTCGGCGGCTGGGAGCTCAACATCGGGCTGCGCCGCCTGAAGTCGGCACAAGGCCGCGTGGTCGAGCTGACCAATGGCGAGTTCAGCCTGCTGGCCGCCTTCGTGTCGTCGCCTCAGCGCGTGCTCACGCGCGACCAGTTGCTCGACCTCTCGCGCCTGCACAACGCCGAGGTCTACGACCGTTCGATCGACGTGCAGATCCTGCGGCTGCGCCGCAAGATCGAGGTCGACCCGACGCAGCCGCAGTTCATCAAGACCGAGCGCGGCGCAGGCTACTTGTTCGCTGCCAGCGTCGAGCTGGTAGGCTGAAACGGCGGCGCCAAGCGGCGTGGCCCGCGCGTCGGCGACGAGGCCGCCGGCATTTCAGAAGTAATGCCGTGCGCGTGGCGCGGTAACCGCGTGGCAACCGGCGGGGCGCGAAATGCGCGCCATCATGCACGCCGCTTCATCGCCCCGCATCGCAGCCACGCGCTGGCTCGGCGCGCTGGCGTTGGCTTCGTGGGGTCTGCTGTCAGGCTGCGCCGCGCTGCCCGGCGACGTGCACCGCGCGCGCTCCGACGCGATCGCCGACGTGGCGGCCACGCCGCTGGCGCAGCTGGCGGCATCGTCGACCCCGGACGACAAGCGGCACCTCTCGGGCCTGCGCCTGATGCCCAACGGCCCCGAAGCGTTCGCCGCGCGCATCGCGCTGGCGCGGCGCGCACAGAAGTCGCTCGACGTGCAGTACTACGTGGTGGCATCCGATCGAACGGGGCGCCAGTTCTTGCGCGAGCTGCGCGACGCGGCCGAGCGCGGCGTGCGCGTGCGGCTGTTGATCGACGACCTGCACGTCGGCGACCAGGACGATCTGCTGATGGGCCTGGCCGCGCACGACAACGTGCAGGTGCGGCTGTTCAACCCGCTGCCGGTGCGCGGCGGCGCGCTGCAGACGCGCCTGCTGCTGTCGCTGCACGAATTCGAGCGCGTCAACCGCCGCATGCACAACAAGCTGTTCGTGGCCGACAACTCGATCGCCGTCAGCGGTGGCCGCAACATCGCCAACGAATACTTCATGCGCAGCGAATCGGCCAACTACATCGACATGGACGTGTTGTCGATCGGGCCGGTGGTGCGCGGCCTGTCCGACGTGTTCGACT
>JBIODO010000220.1:0-7191 GCA_044445225.1 Burkholderiales bacterium | reverse complement strand
GCGCTACACCCCCGCCGGCGGCCGCATCACGGTGTCATGGCAGCGGCGCGCGCAGGGTGCCGGCGTGTTCGAGGTGCGCGACACGGGCATCGGCATTGCGCGCGAACATCTGCCGCGGCTGGGCGAACGTTTCTATCGCGTCGACGATGGCCGGTCGCGCAGCAGCGGCGGCACCGGCCTCGGTCTGGCGATCGCCAAGCACACCGCGCAGCGCCATGGCGGCGAGTTGAGCGTGGACAGTGAACCGGGCAAGGGCTCGGCGTTCCGGTTGGTACTGCCCGCGTCGCGGGTGCGCTGAAAGCCCGCCGCAGTCACTGCGGCGCGGCACCGCTCAAGGCCGTCGGCGCCCGTCGATACACGCCGGTGACCTCATCCCTGTCGGTGGGCCGGCGCTCGATGGCGATCGCCTGCCATCCTTTCGGCACTTCGGGCGGGTTGGCGATCGTGCCCGCCTTCACCCAGACCGGGCATTCGCCGCTGGCAGCGGCATCGGCACGCGCATCGACTCGCCAACGGCCGTGGTACTCCAGCGCGGCCGTCAGCGCGCGCGGCAAACCGGGCGCGGTGATGCACACACCGGGAGGTATGTGCTTCGATAGCAACGCCACGTGGGCGCGGTAGCTGCGCGCATAGTCCAACGGCTGCAACCACAGCGTCATCGCCAGGCTCCACGCCAGCACCACGCCGCCGGCCGGCAGCACGAGGCTGCGCCACAGCGCGGCTCGATGTCGTGCGGTGCGCCAGCGCACCAGCCACAGCCAGGCGAGGGTGGCCACGATCGCGACGATCAATGGCAACCACGCAAAGTGGGCCTTGAAGCCGGGTGCGAGCCTCTGCACGTTGGCCGCCGGCTTGGCGGGCACACCGGTCTGCATCGCGATGTACATGACCCACACCCAGATCGCCAACAGCGTGAAAAAGAAGACCGAGAACCAGTCGATGGCCGAACTGGTGCTGCGGTTCAGCGTGGGCAGCGCGAATGCGGCCAGCACCGCAACGCCCGGCAGGCCGAGCATCAAGGCGCGGTCGGAGCCGCCCATCGCCACGCAGGCCACCAACCCGATCAGCAGCACCGACAGGGGAATTACCACATGACGGCGTGACAGGTACTGGCGCCACCGCCACAGCGCCCACAACGCGAGCAGCCACGACGGCCACAGGAACCACAGCCACTGCAGGCCCACCTGCATCAGCTGCCGTGGAGTCGCAGGCGGCGTCACGCGCCAGGCCCACTGGCCGAGCAGCCACGCCGTGACGCAGGCCAGCACGGTGGACGCAGCGACCCACCAGCCGAAGCGGCGCACGCCCTCGTAGGTGGAGCGGGTGCAGATTACGGTGCCGGCGACGCCGAGCACTGCGGCCATCGTGGGCGCACCGCTGCAGGCAAGAATCGGCAGCGAAAGCACGATGCCGATGTGCGCTCGGCGCGGGTGGTAAGGCGCCACGGCGAGAGCCCATTGGGCAACCGCCACCGCAGCCAACTGGGCCAGCTCGGGCGTGATCTCGTGTCCAAGTTGCAGTAGCCCCAGCGTGGCCACCAAGGCGAGGATCGACGCATCGGCGATCGCACGCGCGTAGTCGACGCTCTGCGCCTCGCCGCCAAAGGCGAATGGCAGCGGCTGTGCTGCCTCGGTGCGCGCCAGCGCAAAGCAGGCATACCACAGCGCGGCCAGGGTCAGCGCCAACAGCAACGCAAACGGGATGCGCACTGCCAGCGACGGGTCCAGCCACGGCGACGTCAACATGATGAACGCCGCGCCCAGCCAATGCGGCAGCGGCGACGAGTCGGTGGGCACACCGCCCAGCGCCGGCGTCAACCACGACGTGCGGCCCTCGGCCATGGCCAGCATCTGGCCGAACGCGGTGAGGTCGGCGCTCTTCCACGGGTCGCGCCCGAATACACCCGGCAGCACATAGGCCGCGCACAACAGCAGCAGCGCCACCCGCGGCAGCTGCCGCGCGGCGTCGCTGGTCACCAGAGCCGGGATCGGTGCCGAATTCACCTGTCCATCATGCCGCAGCCGATGAAGAGGTCTCGCGAACCGGCCTGCGGTTGCCGACGCAAACAAAAAGGCAGCCGAAGCTGCCTTTGTCGAGCAACGACGTGCGGCTCACTTCTTGAGGCCGACGCGCGCGAACTTGTTGCGGAACTTCTCGACCCGGCCGCCCAGGCTGTCGACGCTCTTTTGCGTGCCCGTGTAGAACGGATGCGACTCGCTGGTGGTCTCGAGCTTGACCAGCGGCAGCTCGCGGCCGTCGTCCATCTTGATCGTCTCCTTCGTCTGCAGGGACGAACGGGTGACGAACTTGAAGCCGTTGGACAGATCCACGAAACAGATTTCGCGGTACTCGGGGTGGATGCCTTGTTTCATGGGAAGCCTCGATGCTGTGGTGTCACGGGAGCCACGCCGGAATCTCATCGGGCGCACTTTCCGCAGCGGGAAGGAGTGGAATTCTACCCGGTACACGCCCGGCCTTGGGGCTTGCAAGCCCCAAGTCGTTCGGCAGGCATTCACGAGTCCGCAGGGACTCGTTCACGTCCACTCACCCCCCGCGCCGCATCATGTCGAAAAAGTCCAGGTTGTTCTTGCTGGCCTTCATCTTGTCGAGGATGAACTCCATCGCCTCGATCTCGTCCATCGGATACAGCAGCTTGCGCAGGATCCAGGTCTTTTGCAGGATCTCGGGTTTTAGCAGCAGCTCTTCGCGCCGCGTGCCGCTCTTGTTGAGCAGGATCGACGGATAGACGCGCTTTTCCGACATGCGCCGATCGAGGTGGATCTCGCAGTTGCCGGTACCCTTGAACTCCTCGTAGATCACCTCGTCCATCTTGGAGCCGGTGTCGACGAGCGCGGTGCCGATGATGGTCAACGACCCGCCTTCTTCCACGTTGCGCGCGGCGCCGAAAAAGCGCTTGGGCCGTTGCAGGGCATTGGCGTCGACGCCGCCGGTGAGCACCTTGCCGGAGCTGGGCAGCACGTTGTTGTAGGCGCGGGCCAGCCGCGTGATCGAGTCGAGCAGGATCACCACGTCCTTCTTCAGCTCGACCAAACGCTTGGCGCGCTCGATCACCATCTCGGCCACCTGCACGTGGCGCGCGGCGGGCTCGTCGAAGGTGGAGCTGATGACCTCGCCGCGCACGGTGCGGATCATCTCGGTCACTTCCTCCGGCCGCTCGTCGACCAGCAGCACGATCAGGTGCACGTCGGGGTAGTTGGCGACGATGGCGTGCGCCAGGTGCTGCATCATGATCGTCTTGCCGCTCTTGGGCTGCGAGACGAGCAGCGCGCGCTGGCCTTTACCGAGCGGCGCGATCAGGTCGATGATGCGGCAGGTGATGTTCTCTTCGGCCTTGATCTCGCGCTCGAGCTTGAACTGCTCCTTCGGGAACAGCGGCGTCAAGTTCTCGAACATGATCTTGTGCTTGCTCTCCTCGGGCGTCAGGCCGTTGACCTTGTCGACTTTGACGAGAGCGAAGTAGCGCTCGCCGTCTTTCGGCACCCGCACCTCGCCTTCGACCATGTCGCCGGTGTGCAGGTTGAAGCGGCGGATCTGGCTGGGCGACAGGTAGATGTCGTCGGTGCTGGCCATGTAGCTGGCTTCGATCGAGCGCAAGAAGCCGAAGCCGTCGGGCAGCACCTCGAGCACGCCGTCGCCGAACACCTGCTCGCCACCCTTGGCGCGCTTTTTCATGATCGCGAACATCAACTCCTGCTTGCGCAGGCGAGCGACGTTCTCGATCTCCAATTCCTCGCCCATCTGGATGAGCGCGGAGACGTGGAGCGCCTTCAGTTCGGACAGATGCATCGTGCTATTTGGAATCGCTGAAGGATCGCGCCCAATGCCTGAAGGGCGTGCGACCGGGATGTCCGGCCACGTTCCGAAGCGCCACCACCCTACGGCTGCAGGGCGATCAACGAAGCATCGGGGTGAAGGGCCGGAACCGCGCCGGGAGTCACTGACGCGGCGGCAATCTTGTGGCGGCGAGTTCCTGGGGCTGGTGGCCCGCTGACGCCGCGATGGGCGGGATTATAGATGACCGTCGAGGAAAGCGGTCAATTGCGATTTGGACAGCGCGCCGACCTTGGTGGCGGCCAGTTGCCCGTCTTTGAAAAGCATCAGTGTCGGGATGCCGCGGATGCCGAACTTTGCGGGCACGTCGTGGTTCTCGTCGACATTCATCTTGGCGATTTGCAGGCGCGCCCCGTAGTCCTTGGCGGCCTCGTCGAGGATCGGCGCGATCATCTTGCACGGGCCGCACCACTCGGCCCAGTAGTCCACCAGCACCGGCTTGTCGGACTTCAGCACGTCGCTGTCGAACGACGCGTCGGATACATGCTTGATCAATTCGCTGCTCATGGTGCCCTCCTCAACGGGCATGCGTGCCTGTGAGGCAACGCCGAGGGATTCTGACACATCGGGGTTGGCCTCACAGGACGACGCACAATGCGCTTTGCCTATGGCGACGATTGAGACGCTGGCGTTGTCCCCTGCGACGCGGCCCGACGAATTGTGGCGATCGGTGGCCCATGCCACGCGTGCCTGGCTTGCCGAGCGGCAGTTGCCCGCTGCCGATGCCGTGCTGCTGCTGCCGTTTGCAGGATTGCTGGCGCCGGCCCGCCGTGCGCTGGCGCAGCCGGGCGGCTGGCTGCCGCGCGTGCACACGCCGCGCACGCTAGCCGCCGCGCTGGGCCCGCCGGTGCAACACGCGGCGGGTGAACTCACTGGCGACGCCGCCATCGATCGTGCGACGGCGCCCGACTTGTTGCGCGGCCAGGCGTGGGCCGCAGCCTGGTTGCAGCGTGATCCACGCGCTTTCGAGGCGGCATTGCACGCGCTGGTGCGCACCGCCCACACGTTGCGCAACGCGGCCGTCTCGCGGCCGCCGCACGAACGCGCGGCCTGGTGGCAACTGGCCCGCCAACTGGTGGCCACCGGCAGCACGGTGGGCGCCACGCACCGCCTGCTGCTGCGCGTGGCGATCGAATGGTGCGCGCTCAGCGACACCGCGGATACCGACCGTCTCTTCGCGCATCGACCCTGTGCGTGGATCGCGCTGACGCTGGGGGGCGACGACGCGCTGGCGCTCAACGTGCTGTGCGAGGCTGCGTCGCAGGGTGTACCTGTGCTGCAGTTGTCAGGCGATCCGCCGTCGCCCGACCCGTTTCAGGACTGGCCCGAACACTGCGCATTCGAATTCGAGGTGGCCGACGATGCCGAGACGGAGGCACTGGCCACCGCGTGGCAGGTGGCGCAACAGGTGCGCAGCGGCGCCACGCCGGTGGCGCTGGTGGCCCAGGATCGCGCGCTGGTGCGGCGCGTGCGCGCGCTGCTCGAGCGACAGCGCATCGACGTTGTCGACGAGACCGGTTGGTCGCTCGCCACCACGCGCGCGGGTTCACACGCGGTCGCGGCGCTGAGAGCGGCACGAGCCCCGGCCCGCTCGGACGACGTGCTCGACTGGCTGAAGTCCGATCTCGGCGAGCAGGTGGCCGATGAGCTGGCCACACTGGAAAAGCTGTGGCGCGGTGCCCGCGTCAAGGACGCCAGCTTGCGCGCGCGGGCTGATGCGTTGTGGCTGAGCGAACGCACGCGCCTGGAGGCGTTCGCGCGGCCGCACCAGCGGCCGCTGGCCCGCTGGCTGGGCGCATTCGACAACCTGTTGTTCGGCGCGGCGCACTCGGCGCGGTGGCGCGACGACGCGGCCGCGCTGCAGTTGCGTCGGGCGTTGTTCCTGAACGAGCGGGGCCAAGGCGGTGCTGCGGCGTGGTCGGATGCCATGGCCACGACGTGGCCGCTCGAGGAGTTCGCCGCCTGGGTCGACGCCACGCTGGAGGAAGCGTTCTTCGTGCCGCCACCCACGGATCAGGCAGCCATGGTGGTTGTGACGCCGCTGGCGCGTGCGATCGGGCGCGAGTTTGCCGTGGCGGTGATGCCGGGCGCGGACGACCAGCGGCTCGGGCCGCTGCCGCCGGAGCCCGGGTTGCTCGACGAGGGTCTGCGCCGGGCCTTGGGGCTGCCCGAGCGCCTGGATCGGCAGCGCCGCGCCGCATTGTCGTTCGTGCAGCTGCTGCGCTTGCCGCACGTGGTGGCGCTGCGTCGGCGCGCCGATGGCGACGAGCTGCTGTCGGCCAGCCCCTGGGTCGAGCGCTTGCGGCTGGCGCGGCTACAGCGTGGCGCACCCGCACTCATTGAGCGCGAGGTGCATCTGCCGCAACGCGAGGTGGCCGCGAACCCGACGCCGCATCCGCTGCCGCAGGCGGTGGGCGCGCTGCCGGCCTCGCTGAGCGCCAGTGCGGTGGAGACCTTGCGCCAATGTCCTTACCGCTTCTTCAGCCGTACAGCGCTGCATCTGTCGGAGCAGGAAGAGCTCGACGACGACGCCGACAAACGCGATGCCGGCAAGTGGCTGCATGCGACGTTGGAGCGCTTTCACGTCTTGCGCGGAGAGCGTCGGGCCGAGCGTGACGACATCCTGCACTTCGTTGCTGCCGGCCGGGAGGCGCTGGCCGCGTTGGCCGACGCCGAGGGCGCCTCGCAAGAAGCCATGCTGCCGTTCAGCGCGGGGTTGCCGGCACTGGCCGTGCGCTACACGCACTGGCTGCATCGGCAAGAGTCGCAAGGCTGGCGGTTCGAGGCCGCCGAGGTGAGCATCGGGCCCACGCCCACCGGGTCGGAAGAGCTGATGCTGCACGGACGCATCGACCGCATCGACACCGCCGGCAGCGATGCCAAGCTGGTGCGGCTGATCGACTACAAGACGACTTCGCGCAAGGCGCTCGAAGACAAGGTGCGCACGCCGCTCGAGGACACGCAGTTGGCCGTCTACGCGGCACTGCAGTTGGCGCGCCAGGGCGGTGGCGGGTCCATCGAGGCCTGCTACCTGGCCATCGACGACGCCGATGAGACGGTGGCGGTGATGCATGACGGCGTCCAAGACAGCGCGCAGGTGCTCGTTCGCGAGATCGCCGCCGAGCGCGTGCGCATCGAGGCCGGTGCGGCGCTGCCGGCGCTGGGCGAAGGACCGGTGTGCGACACCTGCGAGGCGCGCGGTTTGTGCCGGCGCGACCACTGGAGCGAGACGACCGAGGATGCACCCGGTGCCGCTTGAGCCTGCCTACCGCGCGGACGGGCGCGATTGCGACGAGGACCGCTTCTATGCGCTGGCCTGCGACCCCGAGCGCAGCGGCG
>JBIODO010000219.1:0-7224 GCA_044445225.1 Burkholderiales bacterium | reverse complement strand
GATCTGCACCACGTCGACCACGCCGGGCATGCCCTTGGCGGCGCTGGCGTCGAAGCTCTTCACGGTGCCGCCGAGCACGGGACTCTGCTCCAGCGACGCGTACAACATGTCGGGCAGCTTGACGTCGATGCCGAACACCGCCGTGCCGTTGACCTTGGCCGGTGTGTCCAGCCGCGTGACCTTCTTGCCGACGATGCGGAACTGGCTCGGGTCCTTGATCGACACCTTCTCGGGCACCGGCAACTGCGAGGCCGCTGCGGCGAGCTGGCCATAGGTGGCACGCTGACCCTTGCCCTCGCCGATCACCATGCCGTTTTCGGCCTTCAACGTCGAGCGGTCGACGTTCCACTTGGTCGCGGCTGCCGAAATCAGCATCTCGCGCACCTGCGCGCCGGCGACGCGCAGCTTCTCCCAGCCGTCGCGCACCGAGGTCGAGCCGCCGGTGAGTTGCGGGCCGCCGAGCAGCGGGTTGCCGTACAGCTTGGCATTGGGCGGCGCGATCGCGACCTTGACGCGGTTCAAGTCGACGTTCAGTTCCTCGGCGATCAGCATCGGCATCGAGGTGTAGACGCCCTGGCCCATTTCGGAGCGCGCGGAGATCAACGTGATGGTGTTGTCGTCGCTGATGTGCACCCATGCATTGGGCGTGTACATCATGCCGGCCGCGCGAGCGGGGCCGCTGGCGATCGACACGCCCATCAGGAAGCCACCGGCCGAGACGGCGCTGGAAGCCTTGATGAACGAACGGCGTGAAACGGTTTGTGCTTGTGTCATGTTCGTCTCCTCGCCTTCAGGCCTTGCCGCCGCGCATTTCGGCGGCCGCGGTCTTGATGGCTGCACGCACACGCACGTAGGTGCCACAGCGGCAGATGTTGCCCGACATCGCGTTGTCGATGTCGGTGTCGCTCGGGTTCTTGTTGTGGGCCAACAGCGCGGCTGCGCTCATCAGCTGGCCGGACTGGCAGTAGCCGCATTGCGGCACATCGTGCGCGATCCAGGCCTTTTGCAGCGCGTGCGAGTTGTTGTGCGACAGGCTCTCGATGGTCGACACCGACTTGCCGGCGGCCGCCGACAGCGGCGTTTGGCACGAGCGGATGGGCACGCCGTCGAGGTGCACGGTGCAGGCGCCGCACAGGCCGGCACCGCAGCCGAACTTGGTGCCGGTGAGGCCGACTTCATCGCGTACCACCCACAACAATGGGGTGTCCGGCTCCGCTTTCACGCTCACCGTCTTGCCGTTGATCTTCAACTGGGTCGCCACTGCGGTCTCCTATCGTGTTGGATGGTGGTTGCCTGTGCGGGCCATACGCCGCCAACTGGCATGCTCGCGCGAGCGTCAACGCGCGGGATGAGAGAAAACCCGATCGGCATGATGAAATACAACGAGCCAGTGCTCCAATCCAGAGCAGGCTCCGACGTGCATGGGTCGGCTTCGCGCACACCGCGCGGGACATCGACGCGCCATGCGGTCTGGTCGCTGCCCATCGACATTTCGTCGCGCGCAAGCCACTGTCGATCGTCCGCAAGTGGAATTCATGTGACATGGCTGCTGCGCCCCATGCAAGCCGCAGCGGTTGCCGGGGGCGTTGCCTGGTCATTCGACTCGGCGCTGGCCATCGTCGCGTACGTCGAGGTATCGTCACGTCGAGCAGGCGGCGCACAGCCGCGCTGCGCGTGAGGATCGCAGATGCACAAGTTCAAACTCAATGAGCGGCGCGCGCCGCCCGGCCATCCAGAAGAACCCCTACCGGGCTTCTATCGTGTGCGCATCGGCTCGCTGGTCGAGATCGGCGATCAGATGCTGGACGAGTCGGGTCGGCCGCGCCCGATCTCGCTGGACCAGGTGGGCCGCGAAGTGACCCGCGAGCGCGTGGTGTTGCGCATCGACCGGCGCCACCCCGAGGACTGACGGCCCCGGTGCGCGCGCGACATGAACCCGCCAGCATCCAACTCGACTGATGCGCTGCGCATCCATGCCCTGCGCGCGTTGTCCACCGGAGCGCGCCTGATCGTGCTCGGTGCGGTGCACGGCAACGAGACCTGCGGCACGCGCGCGATCGAACGGGTGCTGAGGGAGTTCGACGCCGGCTCGCTGCGCCTTGCGCGCGGCAGCGTGACGTTCGTGCCGGTGACCAATCCGCTGGCTTACCAGCGTGGCCAGCGCATGGGCGAGCGCAACCTCAATCGCAACCTGCGGCCCGGCACTGACCCCGTGGACAACGAAGACCGCATCGCCAACGTGCTGTGCCCGCTGCTGGCCGAGCACGACGTGCTGCTCGACCTGCACTCGTTCCATTCGCCGGGCGAGCCATTCGCGATGATCGGGCCGCCCGACAACACGGGCACGCTCGAGCCGTTCAGGCATGCGCGCGAGGAAGAGGCGCTGGCGCTGCGCCTGGGGCCGCGGCGCATCGTCGAGGGCTGGCTCGAAACTTACGCCAGCGGCGTGCGCAATCGGCTGCGGCGCACGAGCGCCGATCCGAGCCAACGCGCACAGATGCTGAGCACCGACCCGAGCTATGGCGTGGGCACCACCGAATACATGCGCTCGCGCGGCGGCTATGCCATCACGCTCGAGTGCGGCCAGCACGCCGACCCGCAGGCGCCAGAGGTCGCCTACCGCGCGATCCGCCACGCGATGGCCCATCTCGCACTGGTGGACGAGCCGCCGCCCGCGGCACGCAGCGACTTCGAACTGCTGTGCCTGGCCGAGGTGACCGATCGCCACCACGCCGACGACCGTTTCGCGCGCGAATGGTCCAGCTATCAGGCGCTGAAGGCCGGCGATCTGATCGGCCAGCGCGTCGACGGCACGCCGCTGCGGGCCGCCGACGATGGCTTCATCGTGTTCCCGAACCCCAATGCATTGCCCGGCAATGAATGGTTCTACTTCGCACGCCGCAGTGCGCGGCGCCTGGGCGCCGCGGGCGGCACTCGATGAGCAAATTGCTGAGCGCCGCGATCGGCGCCGTGGTCGTCGCGCTGGCGTTCGTGCTCAACCCGACGCCTGAACAGCACCGCACGAAGATCCGGCAGGCGATCTCCGAGCGCAGCCTGGTCGCCAAGGCCCTGGGCGTCGGCGCCATCACCGCGTTCGCGTCGAGCTACACGTCGCTTGGCGTCGCGTCGTACGCCACCGTGAACGGCCGCATCGTCTCGATCGGCGCGTTCGGCATGGTCTACGTGCGCGACCTGGCGCCGCAGAACTAACGCGGCGCCGTCCCGCTGCCGGCAGCGAACTTACTTCTTCACCGGCTCCACGCCAACCGCCAACGCCTCGGTGTACACGGCCTGAATCTGGTCGCCCACCTTCACCAGCTTGAACTGCCCTTTGTCGGGGACCTTGAGGTCCACAATCTGGTGCGGGCCCTTCAGGGTGAGCGTCTGCGTCTTGGCATTCACGGCGATCACATCAGCAGTGACCTCGACCTCTCGCGCGACCGCTCCGCCGGGCCGATCACCCTTCGGCGTGCGCACAGCGTCGGTTTGCTCGGTCGAACCGCGCAGTTCCTTGCCATCCTTCTTCAGCGTGAGAGACAGCGATTCGAAGTAGCGCACGACGACCACATCGCCAACCTTGACCTGCTCGAGGTTGCGCACCTTCGGATCGACCGTCAACGGGAAGACTTTGCCGCGAGGCCCCTTGAGCGTGAGTTCGCGATTCGCCACGTCGATGGACTCGACGGTGGCCCGAACCGTTGTCATGCGCGCGATGTGTCCCTGGCCTGGCGACGACGCGGCAACCACCGTTTGGGCTGTGCCGGGTTGTTGCTGGGCCCAGCTGGACATGGAAAGCGCGCCGAGCAGCGCCGAGATGATAAAAGCAGGTGTCTTGTTCATTGTGGATTCCGACTTGGGTTGAAGATGCGACCGATCACGCTGGGCCGCCTGGCCGAATCAAACGGTCACTTGACAGTGTAGCCACGGCCTTCGAGGCATGCCGCGCGAGCCTTTCCGAAGGCGGCTTGTTGCTGTTGTGTCGCAGACGCCTGTTGCTGTTGGCTCGACTTTGCCTGGGCCGCATTCTGCTTGCGGCTTTGACTGCGCGCCACCACCGCACCCGCCGCCGCACCGGCTCCGGCATCATCACTGACGACCTCCCCGACCACCGCGCCCTTCATGGCGCCTTTGGCGCCTGCACCCGGAGTCGCTCCGGTCGCCGTGGTCGGCTGCGTCGGCGCGGGCGGGGGCGGCGGCGGCTTGGCTGGGTCGAATCCTGTCTGCTGCACGGCCCACGAATAGCAGGCGGCCTCGTCACTCTTTTGCTGCTCCGGCGTCTGACCCTTGGCGGGATAGACGTACTGGGCAGAAACCTGCGACATCGACAAGGCGGCAAGCGCCAGACCGAACAGCATGCGTTGAGCCATCTCGTGTTCCTCCGGATCCTGGTTGAAGGCGGACGCGTTCGGCCCGTATTGGCCTTTGCAGCAGAGCCCTGTTGACTTGCGACAAGGCATCGCACACTGGGATCGCGAGGCCAGGCAGGGTTGCCTGCTTGTGCACCGTGATTGGTAGGCCGTGCTGGGCTCGAACCAGCGACCAAAGGATTATGAGTCCTCTGCTCTAACCAACTGAGCTAACGGCCCTGCGCAGCGAGGTGTGATTGTAGGAGGCCCTTGCGCGCCCGCATTTCAGCTGTCACACGACGCCATGCGTCGCGTCATCGAAGCGCCACCGGCAGCGCTGAAGCTTCGCCCTCGCAGCGGCCCGCGCGGTGCGGGCGGCGACCACGATGCACAGACCTCCCATGCAACGCGATTGGCCTCTGGGCAGCCATCTCACCACACCACGGCGCGGCTATGTGCACCACGGCATCTACGCCGGCGATGGGCGCGTTATCCACTATGCCGGATTCCACCGCACGTTTCGCCGCGGGCCTGTGCTGGAAACGACGGTCGAGCAGTTTGCTCGCGGCCGGGCCGTGCTCGCCGCGGCCGGCACCGCGGCGCGTTTTGCCGGTGCCGAGGCGGTGTCGCGCGCGCGCTCGCGCCTGGGCGAAGACCGCTACCGCGTGTGGACCAACAACTGCGAGCACTTCGTGCACTGGTGTCTGTCGGGCACCAGCCGCAGCACTCAAGTCGAGAGCTGGTGGCGGCGCATCCGCAGGGCGCTCGGCGTGCTGGCGGCGCGGCGACGGCTGGCGGCGCAGCGCGCGGCCTGAGGCCGGCGGCCGCGCGCGCGGGTTCACCACCCGCGCGCCTCACTGCTTGTGCGACAACGCGTTGCCCACCAGCCGCGAGGTGATGTCGACGATCTGCACCATGCGGTCGTAGGCCATGCGCGTGGGCCCGATCACACCCAAGGTACCCACGATGCGCCCGTCGACTTCGTACGGCGCCGACACCACCGACAGTTCTTCGAACGGCACCACCCCGCTCTCACCGCCGATGTAGATGCGCACGCCTTCGGCGCGGCTGGACACCTCGAGCAGGCGCATGAGGTCGGTCTTCTTCTCGAACACGTCGAACAGCTTGCGCAGCGACCCCATGTCCTGGCCGAAGTCCTGCATGCCGAGCAGGTTGCGCTCGCCCGACACCACCACCTGCTCGCCTTCGCTGATCGCCTCGCTGCCGGCCTGCACGGCGGCCTGCATCAGCAGCGCGATCTCGTCGCGCAGCGCCACGATCTCGCTGCGCAGGCGGTCGCGCATGCCCTCGATGTCCAGGCCCGCGTAGTGCGCGTTGACGTAGTTGGTGGCTTCCACCAGCTCCGACTGCGTGTAGTCGCGCGCAGTGAGGATCATGCGGTTCTGCACGTCGGCGTCGGTGGTGACCAGGATCAGCAGCACGCGCCGCTCGCCCAGCCGCAGGAACTCGATGTGGCGCACCACACCCGGGCGGCGCGGTGCCGTGATCACGCCGACGAAGTGCGACAGGTTCGACAGCAGCTGCGCCGCCTGTGCGATCACGCGTTGCGGCTGGTCGGGCTGCAGCTGCTCGCGTGCGCTGGCGAGCTCTGCGCTCAGCTGCGACTTCTCCAGCGGCCGCGTCGTCATCATCATGTCGACGAACAATCGATAGCCGCGTGCGGTGGGCACGCGGCCGGCCGAGGTGTGCGGGCTGGCGATGAGGCCGAGCTCCTCGAGGTCGGCCATCACGTTGCGGATGGTGGCCGGCGACAGTTCGAGCCCCGACGCGCGCGACAGCGTGCGCGAACCGATCGGCTGGCCGTCGGCGATATAGCGTTCGACCAGCGTCTTCAGCAGCGACAGGGCGCGCTCGTCCATGGCGATTTTCATTGTACGGACCGAGCCGCGAGGTCGCGTGTCGAGGAAAACGCTGTGGTGTAATTCGCCGCATGGGCAGCCGTTTCCGTCATGCGGCCCTGGTGGGCAAACCCCAGGCCGAGGGCATACGGCCGGTGCTGGAGGAGATCGCGGCCTTTCTGGCGCAGCAAGGCCTGCGGGTCTCGCTGGAGCGTCAGACTGCGGCATCGACCGGCATTGCCGCGCACGGCGCGCTCGACCTCGACGAGATCGGTGCCTCGTGCGACCTCACCGTGGTGGTGGGCGGCGACGGCACGATGCTGGGTGTGGCTCGCCAGCTCGCGCGCCACGACGTGCCGCTGGTGGGCATCAATCAGGGGCGCCTGGGCTTCATCACCGACGTGCCGGTGGGGCAGGTGCGCGAGGTGCTCGAGCCGCTGGTGGCCGGCGACTACGAAGAAGAGCACCGCGCCATGCTCGAAAGCGAAGTTTGGCGCGACGGCGCACGCATCTTCGAGGGCCTGTCGATGAACGACGTGGTGGTCAGCCGCGGCGCCACCGCTGGCATGGTGGAGTTGCGCATCGACATCGGCGAGGAGTTCGTCGCCAACCTGCGCGCCGACGGCCTGATCATCGCCTCGCCCACCGGCAGCACCGCCTATGCGCTGTCGGCCGGCGGCCCGATCCTGCACCCGGGCATCGCGGGCTGGGTGCTGGTGCCGATCGCATCGCACACGTTGTCGAACCGACCGATCGTGCTGCCCGATTCAGGCGAAGTGCGCATCTCGATCGTGGCCGGTCGTGACGCCTCGGCCAACTTCGACATGCAGAGCCTCACCAGCCTGCAGCACGGCGACCAGATCCGCGTGCGCCGCTCGCCGCACCGTGTGCGCTTCGTGCACCCGCGCGGCTGGAGCTACTTCACCACGCTGCGCAGAAAGCTGCGCTGGTACGAAGGCGTCGTCTGACGATGCGCGCGACATGCTGAAGCGCCTGGCCCTGCGCGACTTCGTCATCGT
>JBIODO010000218.1:0-7227 GCA_044445225.1 Burkholderiales bacterium | reverse complement strand
GCTCGCGCCGACACGCCGCGCCGCATCGTCGATGGCTTCGCGTGCCAGCGCACGCGCACGCCGCGCCGCCAGCCCGAGCGGCACCGGCTCGAATTCGCCGTTTGAGGTGCTGTCGAGTTTGATCGGCAGCCGCTCGGGATAGGGTTCACGGTGTTCAGGCATGCACGCCCTCCTGCTGCCGCCAATGCCTGCACCGGCCGACGGCGGCGCGCCGTCTCTTCGAGTCGGGTGCCAGGGCCTTGACGAGCCGGTAAAGATACTCGTGTCCCTACCGCTGCGGCGGCGCCCGTCCCGACAGCGGCGTATCGGTCGGCGCGATGACAAAACTCGCGCCGCGCGGCACCATGTCAGCCGGTTCGCGCTGCAGGCCGTCGATGCGCACCGGTGGTGCCATGTCCTCATGCAGCGACACCACGAACGACTCGATCCGTTCGGCCGACCCGCAGACGTGGATGACCACGCCGCGCCCGACGTTGGCCACCCAGCCGCGCAAGCCGTATTGCAGCGCGAGGTATTGCGCGCTGGCCCGAAAGCCCACACCCTGCACGCGCCCTGTGATGCGGATCATCTCGGCGCGTTCGGCGAGCGCGCCCCCGGGTGGACTCGAGTCCTTCATGGCACTGCTCGCCGGCCGGGCGGCGATTGAGCGTTCACGGCCGCGGCCCCAGCAGTTGGTCGATCAGGCCTCGCATGCGCCGCCAGTGGCTGCCCTCCCAGTAGACGCGCCCGCAGCCACTGCAGGCAGCGAAGCGCTCGAACTGCGCGGCCACCCGCAGCGGCAGCCGCGGCAATGCGTCGGCCTTGGCGATCGGAGCCAGAGTCGCATTGCAGTGCAGGCACAACGTGAACGGGCGGGCGCCGCGCGCGAGGTGAAGCCGTTGAAAGACCTCACGCAGTTGATCGGTCGAGCACAACGCGCGCACGTACATGCCGTGCGTGACTCCGCTGCGCTTGAGCAGCTCGCGGTCGCGCGTCAGCACGATGCGGCGCTCGGCGGCCGCCAGACGCTCGACCTCGTCGTCTGCGAAGGCGTTGTCATACAGCGTGTCGAAGCCCATCATGCGCAGCAGATGCGCCAGGCCGCCCAGGTGGGCATCGGCGACGAAGCGGCTTACGCGCAACGGCCACTGGCGCAGCCGCAACAGCGGCGTGACGTCGAAGGCCTCGAAGACGGGATAGACCGCGACGCGGTCGCCGTCGGCCAGCAGCCGATCGAAGCCGACCGACTCGCCGTTGAGCAGGATCAGCTCGACCTCGGTGTGCGGCACGCCGAGCGCCTCGATCATGTGCTTGGTGGTCGCCGCGCGCGCGCACGGCACGCTGAACTCGCGGCCACGCCGCTCCGGCGCAAGAAAGTCGTTCAACTCCTCGTAGAAGCGGAAGGTGGCGTGGACCGTCGCGCCATGCGGCGCCTGGGCAGGCGTCGGCGTGCTCGGACCGGTCAGCATGCGCATGCCCGACAGCGTAGACCAATCGGGCGTGCACGGCACGCCGGGAGCGCGCCGCCCACACCGCCGATGTGCGCAGCGGCGCGCCGGTAGTCACGGCGCGCGCGCAGCGCCCCAACTGGCGTCAGTGCGGATGCCGCGAGGTCAGGAACTCCAGCGCCGCCGCGCGCGCCTGCGGCGAATTGAGGATGCCCAGGTGCGCGGTGCCGAGAATCCGATCGAACGCGCCCTGCCCGGTGAGGTCGAGCTGGCGTGCGCCGTGCAGCGTGGCGCTGCGCGAAAAGTCGGTCGGCTGGCCGAACGAATCCTCCGCCGGCACCGGCGGGAACACGCCGTCTTGCAGCGAGAAGTAGACGAAGCTGGTGTCGGCGTTGCGGATCACCAGGTACTGGGTGGGTCCCGGCGTGTCGTCGCCCTTGTTGAGGAGCTTGAGGAACGGCGTGTTCGGCGACCCGACCTCGACGCAGACCTCGCTGCTGGGTGTGAAGCCGCCCTGCGACGGCAGCTGGTAGAAGTTGGCCGGGTTCGGCGAGCAGTTGATGATGCCGTGGTTGGGGCCGTCGATCGCGACGAAGCGGCGCACCGTGCGGGCCGCGTCGTCCTGGCGGATCCACTCGCGCGCGATCGTCACGCCCAGGCTGTGCGCGACGATGTCGACCTCGTGCGCCCCGGTGAACTTGAGCACGGCAGCCACGAAGCGGCGCAGGTCGGGCACATTGGCGGCGTTGGTGTGGGCGATGCTCGAGCGGCGCAACGGGTCGGTCAGGTCGCACTGGTCGCCTTCGTAGCCGATGCCCCACAACTCGCTGGTCGAGTAGCCGCTGTCGGCGAAGAACTGCGCGAACGCCTGCATGCTGCCGAACGGGTTGCACGCGGTCGGGAACGGTGTGTCGTTGTTGCCGTGGATGAAGATCACCGGCGTGCGCGCCACCGTCCCACTCGCGCCAAAGCCGATCAGTGGCTTGTGCAACGACGTGTCTTCGATCGACGGGAATCCATCGGGCAGCGTGTTGCCCACGGTGCCTGCGGCGTGCGCGAACGCACAGGCGAGCGCTGCGAGGCCCGCAGCGGCAAATCGGGTCCAGGGTTGGGTCATGGCTGTTGTCTCCTCGTGCGACGGGTTGTTCATCTGGCTCACGCGAAGAAGCGCTCGACCAGGGCAAAGTGCTCGGGTGTGTTCAGCGCCGGCGCGTGGCCGCAGCCGGGCATCGTGACCACCACCGCGCGCGGGCCGCGGTTGCGCATGCGCTCGGCGACCTCGGGCAGCAGCAGATCGGACGTCTCGCCGCGCAACGCGAGCACCGGGATGTCGAGCGAATCCCACGCGTCCCACTGCTCGTAGTCGCTGGGGTGGGCGACGAACTGGCGCACCATCGCGGGGTCGTAGTGCGGCGTCACGCGGCCGTCGGGCAGGCGGCGCGTCGAGGTTTCGGTGAGGCGGCGCCACTGCGCAACGCTCAACCAGCCGTAGGGCTTGTAGATGGTGCGAAAGTACGCCTCGAGCTCGCTGACGGTGGCAAACGCGCTCGGGCTGCCGGCGTACTGAAGGATGCGTTGCTGCGCGGCTTGCGGCAGCTCGGGGCCGATGTCGTTGAGCACCAGCTTGCGGATGCGGCCGCGCAAGGCGCCGGCCGCGGCGCGCAGGCCGATCGCACCACCCATCGACGTGCCGAGCCATAGGCAGCGGTGGATGCCGAGCTGGTCGAGCAGGCCCTCGGCGAGTTGCGCGTAGAACGCGAGGCAGTATTCGCGATCGGGGTCGGGGCTCCATTGGCTCAGGCCGCGGCCGATTGTATCGGGGCACACCACGCGGTAGCGTTGCGCCAAGTGCTCGGCGATGTCGTCCATGTCGCGTCCGGTGCGCGCCAGGCCGTGCCACGCCACCACCACCTCGGCATGTCCATGGCCCCACTCGGTGACGTGCAGTTCGCGCCCGGCCACGTGGTGGTATGAAGAGGTGGAGGTGTTCATGGTCGCACCGGCCTCGTGGCGATGGCTGCACGCAAGCGGCCGACGATGCCGCTCGGAAAGTGGTACACGGCCAGCACGAACAGCACGCCCAGCCACAGCAGCCAGCGGTCGGGCGACACCAGCGCGCCGACCACCGGCACGCCGTCGAGCGCGCCCTGGCCGAGCTTGAGCAGGTCCTGCAGGTAGTTCTGCGCGAACACGAAGATCACGCTGCCGATCACCGCGCCATACAGCGTGCCCATGCCGCCGATCACCACGATCAGCAGGATGTCGAGCATGATCTCGAACGAGAGCGTGGTGTCGGGCCCGGTGTAGCGCAGCCACAGCGCGAGCAGCGCGCCGGCCAGCGTGGCGAACAGCGCCGCGATCACGTTGGACAGCGTGCGGTACACCACCGTGCGGTAGCCAATGGCTTCGGCGCGGAAGTCGTTCTCGCGGATCGCCTGCAGCACGCGGCCGAACGGCGAGTTGACGATGCGCAGCAGTGCCAGGAACAGCACCACCACCGCAACGAACAGCAGGTAGTAGGTGATGAACTTGCCGTCGATCGTGGCGCCGAGGATCGGCGACTCGAACGGCTCGAACGACGGGCTCAGGATCGCCGGGTTCTTGAAGGTGAGGCCATCTTCGCCGCCGGTGAAGTCCGACAGCTGCGATGCCAGCGTCTGGAACGCCGCCGCGACGGCCAGCGTGATCATCGCGTAGAAGATCGCCTTCACGCGCAGGCTGAACAAGCCGATCACCAGCGACAGCACCAGCGAAACAGCCAGCGCGGCGAGCACGCCGAGGGCGATGGCGCCGAACGTCGGCGCCATGCGTGTGCTGGCGATCGCCACGCCGTAGGCGCCGATGCCGAAGAACATCGTGTGCGCGAAGCTGACGATGCCGGTGTAGCCGAGCAAGAGGTCGTAGCTGGCCACCAGCAGCACGAACACCAGCATCTTGGCCGCCGCGCCGAGCGCCTTGCTGCCGGGAAACAGGAACGGTGCAAAGGCCAGTGCCAGCACCATCACCACCAGCGCGATCGCCAGCCAGCGGCTACGCGGCAGGTCGTGCGACAACCAGCGATTCAAGGCGTTCATCGGTTCGTCACCGGGTACAGGCCCTGCGGCCGCCACAGCAACACCGCCACCATCAGGCCGATGTTGGAGAACAGCGCCACCTTCGGCGCCAGGAAGCCGGTGTAGTTGGCCATCAGGCCCACCAGCAACGCGCCGACGAAGCAGCCGAGCGTCGAGCCCAGGCCGCCGATGATGATGACGATGAACAGCAGCACGTTGACCTGCGCGCCGATCTGCGGAATCACGATCTGCTGGTACAAGCCCCACAGCACGCCGCCCAAACCCGCCAGCGCGCTGCCGGCGACGAACACGCCGACGAACAGGCGCCGGATGCGGTAGCCGAGCGACTCGACCATCTCGCGGTCCTGCACGCCGGCGCGGATCAGCAGGCCGATCTTGGTGCGGTTGAGGGTGAAGGCGAGTGCGGCGAACACCACCAAGCCGATCGCCATGGCCAGCACGCGGTATTTCTCGACCGCAGCATCGCCAAACAGGAACGAACCGCGCAACACATCGGGCAGCGGCAGCGGAATCTGCGCCGGCCCCCAGATCACCTTGATCAGCTCCTCGCCGATGATCATGCCGCCCATCGTGATCAGGATCTGCTTCAGGTGCATGCCGTACACCGGCCGCACGATCACGCGCTCGAAGGCCCAGCCGAGCGCTGCTGCCGCGCCGAATGCGACCACCATCGCGGTGAACACCGCCACCAGTTGGGCCGCGCCCGAGTCGCCGGCCCACAACGTCATGCCGCCCATCACGGTGGTGGCGATGAAGGCGCCGAGCGCGATGAACACGCCGTGGCCGAAATTGAGCACGTCCATGAGCCCGAATACCAGCGTCAGGCCCGACGCGATGATGAAGATGATCATCCCCATCGCCAGGCCCGCCACCGTGAGCGTGAGCCAGGTCGACGGCGAGCCGATCAACGGCAGCGCGGCCAGCGCGATCACCGCCAGCAGCACGAGCGGCCTGAAGTCGAACGATGCCTTGGGGATGCTGGCTGCTGCAGCGAGGTTCGCGGCCGTCGTCATTGATGCACCCCCAGCGACAAGCCCAACAAGCGCTGCTGCATCGATTCATCGTCGGCCAGTTCGCGCATCGCGCCGGTGTGCACGACCGCGCCGTTGTCCATCACCGCCACCGCGTCGCCCAGCGAGCGCGCCATGTGGAAGTTCTGCTCCACCAGCAGGATCGTCGTGCGCTGGCGCTTCAGCTCGTTGAACGCGCTGATCAGGTTTTGAATGATCGACGGCGCCAGGCCCTTGCTCGGCTCGTCGATCAGCAGCAGCGCGCGCGGCTCGACGATCGCACGCGCCACCGCGAGCATCTGCTTCTGGCCGCCGGAGAGCTTGCCAGCGGGGTAGAGCCAGAACTTCTTCAGCGCCGGAAAGAGGCCGAAGATCCACTCGAGCCGCTGCGTGTCCAACTCGCCGGCGTGGCGCGCCGCGCGTGCGGCGAGCACCAGGTTCTCCTGCACCGTGAGGTCGCTGAAGATGCCCATGCTCTCGGGCACGTAGGCGATGCCGCGCGCCGCGATGTCGGGCGTGGCCTGGCCTTTCAACGACTGGCCCTTGAAGCGCAAGTCGCCCGCGCTGGCGGACCACAGACCCATGATCGTGCGCAGCGTCGTCGTCTTGCCGGCGCCGTTGCGCCCGAGCAGCATCGTCACCTCACCCTCGCGCACGCTGAACGTGACGCCGTGCAGGATGTGGTACGCGCCGATGTGCGTGTGCACGCCGTTCAGCTCGAGCAGGTTGGTGGTGCTCATGCCGGCTCTTCCGCCGCTATGCCGAGGTACGCCTGCTGCACGATGGGGCTGGCGATCACCGCGGCCGGCTCGCCGTCGGCCACCCCCCTGCCGTTGTGCAGCACGACGATGCGATCCGACAGCTCGCGCACGACGTCCATCTTGTGTTCGACCAGCAGGATCAGCCGGTCCTTGCGCGCCTTCAGCGCGCGGATCAGGTCGAGCACCACCGGCACGTCGTCGACGCTCATGCCGGCGGTGGGCTCGTCGAACATGTAGACCAGCGGGTCCAGCGCCATCAGCATCGCCACCTCGAGCTTGCGCTGGTCGCCATGCGGCAATGCGCTGGCGTGCACGTCGCGCTGCTCGATCAGCCGCACCTGCTCGAGGATCGAGCGCGCCTCGTCGATCCACACGCGGCGGTCGAGCCACACGTGCCACAGGTCGATCGCATGGTGGCCGCGCCCCTGCTCGCGCGCCTGCACCGCCAGGCGCACGTTCTCCTGCACCGTGAGGTTGGCAAACAGCTGCGTCAGCTGAAACGCGCGACCCAGGCCGCGCCGTGTGCGCACCGGCGCCGGCAAGGTGGTGATGTCGTCGCCGTTGAGCAGCACGCGGCCCTCGCTGGCGCGCAGCTGCCCCGAGATCAGGTTGAAGTAGGTGGTCTTGCCCGCGCCGTTGGGGCCTACGATCGCGGTCAGGGTACCGGCCTCGAACGCGCACGACACGTGGTCGACCGCAACGTGCCCGCCAAAGCGGATCGTCAGATCTTGGGTCTGCAGCAGCGCGGGCATGTCAGGCGTTCACGCGTGAGTCGGACCCATCGCTTTGCGACTTGCCTGCTTTGCCGGCACCACCTTGCCAATCGTCGAACACCACGAAGGCCGCAGCGCGGTGGGCGGTACCCGGGGTGGGCGACTTGTGGGGCGGCGAGAAGCGCAGCAGCGCGGTCGGCGCGCGCACGGCGCGCGCTTCGTGATCTGACTCGCCGCGATTG
>JBIODO010000217.1:0-7306 GCA_044445225.1 Burkholderiales bacterium | reverse complement strand
GAGCTGGCCGGCCGCCCCGCGACCGCCAAGGGCACCTGGAATGCGATCTGCCTGGCCGACATGGGCGACACCGGTGCCGCGTTCGTCGCGTTGCCGCAGATCCCGCCGCGCAACGTGAACTGGTTCAAGAAGGGCAAGTGGGTGCACCTGGCCAAGATCGCATTCGAGAAGTACTTCCTCAGCAAGATGAAGTCGGGCAATTCCGAGCCCGTGTACGAGAAGTACGTGCTCAAGGCTCTGGGCATCGTGCGGCTCGTCGACCGTTGAGCTGCCGCGTCTTCGCGCAAGTTTTCTTTTTGAAAGGAGTCCATCGTGACCGTTGACCGTTTGATCCATGTCTTTGCCGGCAGCTTCATCCTGCTGTCGCTCGCGCTCGGCATCGAGGGCAGTCCGCTGTTCGTGAGCCCCTGGTGGCTGGCGTTCACCGCCTTCGTCGGCGCCAACCTGCTGCAGTTCGGCTTCACGCAGGTATGCCCGCTGGGCTTCATCCTGAAGAAGCTGGGCGTGCCACAGTCCGCCGCTGCCTGTGCGCGTTGAGGGCAGGGGCGCCGCCGTGGCAGCTCGGGGCGCGGCGACAATGCCGATTGACCGGCTCGACTCGACCACACCGGAGATCTGCACGATGGCCCACCTCAGCGACGAATCCGCGCGCACCGACCTGCTCAACCGCCTCAAGCGCGCCGAGGGCCAGCTGCGCGGGGTGCAACGCATGATCGAAGCCGGAGACTCGTGCCTGACCATCGCGGGCCAGATGGCGGCGGTGCGCAAGGCGCTCGATGCGACCTATGTGCGCATGACGGTGTGCTTCATGCAGCAGGAGCTGCAGTCGCTGGCGCCCGATGCCAAGCGTGGCCATGAACTGGCCGCGGTGCTCGACGAGGTGCAGACGCTGCTCGGCAAGGTGCGCTAGGCTCGCGCCCGCGCCGGCCAGCCGCCGGCGCTACCATCGCGGCAACACACGGTGGAGGGCCGTTCGATGGCTTCGATGGCACGGGCGAGCGGGCTGCGCGCAGTCGCGTGCGCCTTGATCCTGGCGGCGTCGTCGCTCGCGCCGCCTGTGTGGGCGCAAAACAAGAAAGACACCGCCGTCATCGGCATGACGCTCGAGCCGACCGGTTTGGACCCCACCGCTGGTGCCGCCTCGGCCATCGGCGAGGTGGTGCACTACAACGTGTTCGAGACGCTGACCAAGATTCAGCCCGACGGCACGATTGCGCCGCTGCTGGCGCAAAGCTGGAGCGTGACGCCTGACAACAAGACCTGGGCCTTCAAGCTCAGGTCCGGGGTCAAGTTCCACAACGGCGAGCCGTTCGGCGCGGCCAGCGTGAAGTTCTCGTTCGAGCGCGCGGTCGCGGCGGGATCGGTCAACAAGGACAAGGCGGCGTTCAACAACATTCTGAACATCGCGACCACCGACGATCTCACCGTCGTCCTGACGCTGAAGAATCCAAATCCCGATTTCCTATTCCAGCTTGGGCAAACCACGGCGTCGATCGTCGAGCCCAAGAGCGCGGCCACCAACAACACGCAGCCGGTGGGCACCGGGCCGTACCGATTGGAGAGCTGGAGCAAGGGCGGCTCCGTCGTGCTGGCGCGCTGGGACGGCTACCGTGACGCCAGGTCGGTGAAGTTGAAGCGCGTGACGATCCGCTTCATCAGCGACACCGCCGCGCAAGTGGCTTCGCTTCTGTCGGGCGACGTCGATGCGTTCCCGCGCGTGGCGGCGGCGCGCAGCCTGGCGCAGTTTCAGAACGACAAGCGCTTTCAGGTGCTGATCGGTGGCTCGCGCTCCAAGACGATCCTGGCGATCAACAACAAGCGCAAGCCGCTCGACGATGTGCGCGTGCGCCGTGCCATCGCGATGGCGATCGATCGCAAGGCGGTGATCGAAGGCGCCGCCGATGGTTTCGGCACGCCGATCGGCAGCTTCTATGTGCCCGGCGCACCCGGATACGTCGACCTCACCGCGATCAACGCTTATGCACCCGACACCTCACGCGCACTGCTCAAGGAAGCCGGCGTCGCCACGCCGCTGGAGCTGTCGATCAAGCTGCCGCCCACGCCGTATGCGCGTCAGGGCGGCGAGGTGATTGCCGCGCAGCTGGCCAAGGTGGGCATCAACGCCAAGCTCGAGAACCTCGAATGGGCGCAGTGGCTGTCGGGTGTGTACGGCCAGAAGGCGTATGACCTGACGGTGATCGCGCACGTCGAGCCGCTGGACTTCGGCAACTTCGCGCGCCCCGGCTACTACTGGGGCTACGAATCGCCGAAGTTCAACGAGCTGTGGGACAAGATCAACACCACCGCCGACGTCACCCAGCGCAACAAGCTGATGGCCGACGCGCAGCGCCTGGTGGCCGACGACGCGGTGGCCGCCTACCTGTACCAGCCAACCTGGATCACGGTCGCCAAGACAGGCTTGAAGGGCCTGTGGAAGGACGCGCCGATCCTGGCCAACGACCTGTCCGCGCTGTCGTGGCAATGATGACGCCGCGTTGACGCATCAAGCGTCGGCGCGTGGCCGGCGCTTGGAGCGCATCAGAACGACTGCCAATCCGCGGCGGCGGCAGCAGGCGCCGCCGCGGCCACATGCTGGGCTGCTCGAGGCGCCGCGGGCTTGTGCTGCGAGCCGGCGCCGGCCGTGCCGCCGAGCCCGTGTGCCTGTCCGAGCTTGAACACCGAAACCGCCTGCGACAGCTGTTGCGCCTGCACCTTCAGGCTCTCGGCGGCCGCTGCGGATTGTTCGACCAGCGCGGCGTTCTGCTGAGTCACCTGGTCCATCTGGCCGACCGCCTGGTTGACCTGCGCGATGCCGCTGCTCTGTTCGTCGGCGGCAGCGCTGATCTCGCCGATCAGGTCGCATACGCGGCTGACCTGCTTGACGATCTCGCTCATCGTCTGGCCCGCTTCGGCCACCTGCAGCCCGCCGGCGTCGACCTTCTGAACCGAGTCGCCGATCAGGTCCTTGATCTCCTTGGCCGCCTGCGCGCTGCGCTGCGCGAGGCTGCGCACCTCGGAGGCCACGACTGCAAAGCCGCGACCTTGTTCGCCGGCGCGCGCCGCCTCGACCGCTGCGTTGAGGGCCAGGATGTTGGTCTGGAACGCAATGCCGTCGATCACCTGGATGATGTCGGCGATGCGCTTGCTGGCTGCGGTGATCTCGTTCATCGTCGCCACCACCCGTTGGACCACCGCGCCGCCTCGGCTGGCTGTCTCGGAGGCCGCTGCAGCGAGCTGGTTGGCTTGCTTGGCGTTGTCGGCGCTCTGCTGGATCGTGCTGGTGAATTCTTCCATCGACGACGCGGTTTCCTGCAGATTGCTCGCCTGCTGCTCGGTGCGCGCGCTCAGGTCTTGGTTGCCCGAGGCGATCTGCGTGCTCGCGGTGGTCACCGAGTCGACGCCCGAGCGCACGGCCCCGACCACCTGGCGCAGATTGGCAGACATCGCGGCCATCGCAGCGAGCAGTTGTGCGGTCTCGTCACGGCCAGAGCTTTCGATCGCCGTCGACAGATCGCCTTCCTTCACCCGGTTGGCGGCGTCGATGGCGCGTCGCATCGGCTGCGTCACCGAGCGGGTCACCAGCCACGACGCCGCGGCGCCCAGCAGCAGCGCGATCGCGCCGAGCGCGATGACGAGCACGCGGCCGCGGTTGGCCGCCTCGGTGCTGCGCGCGCCCGCGGCCTCCAGGCGCTGCTGCTGCAGGTCGTTGAAGTCGCGCAGGTCGGCGGCCAGTGTGTGCAGCGCCGTGTAGGTTTCGCCGTAGGCGAGCTTGCCGGCGGCGTCGCGGTTGGCGCTGTCGACCAGCGCGAACACGCGCTCGGCCGACGCCAGGTAGCGTTCGGTCGACGCCTTGCACTTGGCCAGCTGGGCCTTGCCCTCTTCGGTGTACACCAGCGGAACGAGCTGGCTCAACGACTCCTGCAGCACTTTGGCGTTGGCCGCAAAGCGCTCGCGGGCCTTGGCCAGGTTCGCCTTGTCGGCTTCCTGAATGACTTGAAACACGCGTGCGATGCTGCCGCGCGTGTTGTCCAGCGCTGCGGTGGCGAGTTTGTTCTTCGTCCAGTCTTTGCTCACGATGGTGTCGATCTCATCGTGCAGGCCAGACATGCCGTATTGGGCGATGGCCGCAATGGCCGCTGTCAGCACGAGCACCAGCGCCGAGCACAAGCCCAGACGCGTTCCGATGCTCAGGTTGTGGAGAAACTTCATGGGGCTTCCGTAAGTTGAGGGGTAGCCCCGGCGCGGGCCGGCGAGGCTGCAATCAATCGCTCTCTGTCAGGACAGCACGTCGAACACGTGCATTCACTGCGCCTGAGGCCCGCAGAACCAGCTGTCGCAAGGCAACTAGCGCCTTGTGTACGTGTAAATCATCGGTACATTAGGAACCAGCCTGAGCCCACCGATTGAGCAAACAGTGGCAGTTAACAGACCCAGAAAGAGGATTCGGCGCGACACCCCGCAAGCGCAGCTCGAGCTGCGCAGCGCGGCTACCGGTGCGGCGTTGAGCATCTATCTGCAGCAAGGTCTCGACGGCTTGACGATGCGCGCGGTGGCCGCGCGCGTCGGCGTCACACCGATGGCGCTGTACCGCTATTTCGCGAACAAGACCGAGCTGCTACGCGCGCTGGGCGAGGTGGCGCTGGGCGAACTGCTGGCCGAGGTGCGTGCGGCGATCGCGCCGCTGGCTTCTGCGCGCGAGCGCGTCAGAGTCTCCGCCCTGGCCTACATCGCGTACTGGGAGCATCACCCTGAGCACTACCGGCTGGTGTTCCTCGAAAGTTGGCGCCCGGAGCTGCCGCTGAACAACCCGCGTCTGGCCGATGCCAGCTCCTACCACCAGGGGCTCGAGCTGGCCACCGAGCTCTTCAACGACTACGCCGACGAAATCGGCGGCGACCGCAGCCGCGTGCCGCTGGCGCGCGATCTGCGCCTGGCACTCGTGATGGGGTACCTGCAGGCGCGGCTGGTCTATTCACGCTATCCGTGGCACGACAACGATCGTCTGCGTGAGGAGGTCGTCGAGACGGTGGTCAGCGCCACCGCGGCATGTCTGCTGCGCAGCGACGCGGCCGCGTTGACGACGCCGGCCTGAGCGCGCGGGCGTCAGCGCACGCCCAGCGGCGTGGTGTCGGGCTGCTCGGGCAAGCCCTCGAGGTGCGCCGCATCGGCCCACTCGAGGATCTCGAGCTCGCCGTCGTGCCAGCGCAAGCGGTTGACGCCGGTGTTGGGGATGTCGCACTCGCGCGGTCCGTCCAGCGGCGCGTGGCGCGCCGCGCGCCACAGCATGTCGAGCACGCCGCCATGGGTGAACACCGCCACCCGGGCGCCGCTGTGCTGCTGCACCAGGCGCTGCAGCGCCTGCAGCACGCGCGCGTGAAACATGCGCACGCTCTCGCCGCCGGGCAGCGCGTAGTCGGCGTCATGGCGCAGCCACGACGACCACAACTGGGGATGCTGCTCGATGATGGTGGACGCATCGAGCCCTTCGAGCACGCCGAACGCCTGCTCGCGCCACAGCGGCTCGGACACGATGGCGCGGCCCGCCGCCGCCAGCTCGGCAGTGCTGCGGGCCCGCTGCAGGTCGCTGCTCACCACCACGTCGAAGACCTCGTGCGCCAGGCGTTGCGCCAGGCGCTGGGCCTGAGCACGGCCGGCGGCGTTGAGCGGCACGTCGATGTGACCCTGGAAGCGGTGCTGGCGATTCCAGTCGGTCTCGCCGTGGCGCATCACGATCAGCTCAGTCATGATGGCAATTGTCCCTTCAATTGACGACAGACCGATGTCCACGGTCATCCTGCTGCCCGGCCTGGCGTGCGATGCCGCGCTGTGGCGTGATCAATTGCCAGCGCTCGCCGCGCATCACACGGTGCACGTGGCCACCGTGCACCAACGTCACGCCGACCTGCCGGCGATGGCACGCGCGCTGCTGGCCGAGTTCGCCGGGCCGCTGGTGCTGGTGGGCAGCTCGATGGGCGGCATGCTGGCGCTGCACGCGCACCGCGAGGCGCCGCAGCGCATCGCCGCACTGGCGCTGCTGTCCAGCACCGCACGCGCCGACACGCCGGAGTTGATCCAGCTGCGCAGCGAGGCGATCGTCGAGTTCGAACGGGGCCGCGCCGAAAGCGTGCTGCGCGCCAATGCGATGTTCGCGTTTCATCCGATGCACGCCGAGGACCGTCAGCGTGTCGACGACTACGTGACGCAGATCCTGCGCGTCGGTGCGGCGCAGTTGATCGCGCAAAACCGCGCGGTGATGGCGCGCGCCGACATGCGGCCTTGGCTGGCCGACATCCGCTGCCCGCTGCTGGTGGCCTGCGGCGACGGCGACCTGCTGACGCCGCCGGCGCACTCGCGCGAGATCGTGCAATGGGTGCCGCACGCGCGGCTCGAAGTCGTGCCCGACGCCGGGCACTTGATGACCTGGGAGCAACCCGGACGGATCAACGCGCTGTTGTTACAGTGGCTCGCAAGCCTGCAACCCGTTGCGTCGCATGGCGCCTGAACGCGCCCCCTGCCTGAGCGGTGCGCGAATGGCCGGTGCTTACGTTTCCGGCCTTGCCCCTGCCGCCGAAAGGCGACACCATCGCTGCGACACCGTCGTCCACTTCCAGACGCTTCACATGGCCGTACGCAAACTTCTCCTCGTGCTTTTCTTTGCTTGGCTGTCGGCTGCGGGCATCGCGCGCGCGCAGGCCGAGGCCGCCAAGGCCGCCGACGATTGCGAGGCGGCGGTGACCGAAGCGGTCAAGCGCACGCGCGGCAAAGACGCGCAAGACGTGCAGTTCATCAAGGCCAAGCGCGCGCTGACGCCGTCGGCCGAAGACGAGACCAGCCTGAAGGGCGAGGGCCGCTACCGAGGCCCGGGCGGCCGCATCGTGCCGTTCACCTACGGCTGCGCGCTCAACACCAAGACTGGCGCCACCTCGGGTGTCGTGTTTCGCGAGTTGGCCGCCGTCACCGAAGAAAAACCCTTCCAGCCGGATCTGACCAACGTGTCGGTGAGCGATTGCGATGCCGCCGCAGTCGCGTCGCTGAAGAGCAAGAACCCGCGCGCCGTTCGCATCGTGGTCGATTCGGAGTCGCGCCAGCTGCGTCCGGCCGAAGATGAACGCATCGCGCTGGAGGGCCGCGGCGCGTTCGAACGCGCACCCGGCATGAACTCCGCGCCTTTCACCTACCGCTGCGAGCTCGAGCCGCGCAGCGGCCGCATCGTCAGCGTGCAGACCAGCCTCTGAGCCGCGCGCGGTCAGCGCGCGGTTAGCATCGTGGAGCCCCTGTGGCGGGGCGCCTTGATGCAGGAGACGCG
>JBIODO010000216.1:0-7315 GCA_044445225.1 Burkholderiales bacterium | reverse complement strand
CAGCCCTCGAATATGCGTCGCGCGTGCACGCCCAACCCGGTGGCGACGCTGGCAAAACGGTCGCCTCTCACGACGCGGGCCTGCGGCGCCACCGCGGCGATCGCCGCCACCAGTGGCTGCAGGCCGGTGGAGCCGCCGGTGAAGTACATCGCGCCGAGCTGCGCGGGCTTCAGCCCCGCCAACGCCAGGGCCTCGCGGGCGGCGCCGACGATGCGCTCGCGGTCGGCCGCGATCGATTCCATCGCCTGCGACTCGCGCAGCAGCGTGGCCAGGCCCGGTTCGACCCCGTTCAAATCGATCGGCGCAGCCGGCACCGTCGACACCGCGATCTTGGCGTCCTCGGCGCGTGCCGCCAGCGCGTGGCCGAGCCGCTTGTTGAGAATGGTCATCAGGCGCGCGTGCAGCCGCTCGTCGGCGTACCAGTCGCGCATGCCACGCCACTCGAGCACACGCGCCGGCGTGTAGCAGGTGTTGATCAAGTGCCAGGTCGCGAGGTCGAAGTAGATGGTGCTTGGCACCTCGCGCGGCGCGCCACCGTCGGCGCGCGGCGGGCCGAAGGCGCCATAGCCCGCCAGCGGCAGGATGCAGCGCAGCTCGATGCGACGATCGAAATCGGTGCCGGCCGCGTGCACGCCGTGGTTGGCGAGGATGTCGCCGCGGCGGTCGTGCCGCGTGCGCTGCAGCGGGCCCACGCGCACGACGCTGAAGTCCGATGTGCCGCCGCCGATGTCGGCCACCAGCACCGTCTGCTCGCGGTCAACCGATTGTTCGTAGTCGAACGCGGCGGCGATCGGCTCGTACTGGAACTGCACGTCGCTGAAGCCGACGTCGCGCGCCACGCGCGCCATCGCGTCTTGCGCGGCGGCGTCGCGCTCCGGCTCGTCGTCGACGAAGAACACCGGCCGGCCGATCACGGTGCGCTCGATCGCGCTGCCCAAGCGCGACTCGGCCCTGGCTTTCAGGTGGCGCAGGTAGCTGCCGATGACCTCGAGGTAGCGCACCGAGTGGCCACCGCCGACTTCGGTGCTGCGCTCGACCAGGTCGGAGCCGAGGATGCTCTTCATCGAGCGCATCAGGCGGCCTTCGCTGCCTTCGACGTACGCCGCGATCGCGGCGCGGCCGTACAGCCGCTGCGGGGCTTGATGCACTGCCAGCCCCTCGATGGCATAGAACACCGCGGTGGGCATGCCGGTGAACGATTGCTCCAGCGCGACCAGCTCCACCCCCGGCCCGGCGCGCGACGGCAGCGCCACCGCCGAGTTGCTGGTGCCGAAGTCGATGGCGCAGTAGGCGCGGCTCGTCATGGGTCGACGTGCCCGGCTTACTCCAGGTATTGCGGCGCGTGCGGGATCGTCGCGCTCTGTGCGCTGTCGTGGTTGATCCACAGTTGCGCGTGCTCCGACAGCAGCAGCGAGCCCACGCGATCCATCGACGCCAGCGACTGATCCTTGTTGAAGTTGAAGCCCGGCACCCGCCGCTGATCGAAATTCTCGCGGAAGTGCGCGAGATCGCCCGACAGCACCACGGTGCCGGTCTTTGGCAGCCGCAGCAGCAGCGACTGATGCCCCGGCGTGTGCCCGGGGGTGGCGATGATGGTCACCGTGCTGTCGCCGAACACGTCGTGGTCGCCGTTGAGCTTGACCACCGGGTTGTTGCGCAGCTTGTCGTACACCGCCGGGTTGAAGCCGTACTTGGCAGGCTCGGGTCCGAACGCGGCGTCGTACTCGGCCTGCTGCATGTACAGCGTGCCCTGGGTGAACAGGTTGGCATTGCCCACGTGGTCGGCGTGCGTGTGCGAGAACGCGATGAACTTGATCTGTTCGGGCGTCACGCCCAGCTCGGCCAGTTGCGAGGCCAGCGTCTTGGTGCGCTTCATGCGCATGCCGCGGTTGCCGAGTTGGCCCTCGGGGGTGGCGGCCAGCGCGTCGGCGAAGCCCGAGTCCCACAGCATCCAGTCGTTGCCGTGGCGGATCAGGTAGCAGTTGTCGCTGAAGGTCATCGCCTTGCCTTCGTTGAACCCCGGCGACCACGGCGAGATGTCGGGGATCTGCGCCTCGCCGCAGTCCAGCACGTACAGCCGCAGCGGCGCCCGCGCACCGGGTTGGGCGCAACCCAGCACCAGCGCGACGGCGGAAATCAACGCGGCAGCGAGCCATCGACGCAGGGTCATGTCAGTCTCCTCGTGACTGGGTGGTTCACGCCCGCTGGCGCAATCGCATGCGCAGGCCCACCGGTGCCATCGTGAACGACAGGCGCTCGGGTGCGGGCTGGCCGTCGGGCGTGTCGACGCGCGCGGTGTCGAAGCGGCCCAGCAGCGTGGCCATCGCCATCTTCATTTCCAGCAGGGCCAGGTAGCGCCCCGGGCACATGCGAGGCCCGGCGCCGAACGGCATCGACAGGCGCTTGGGCGACGTGGCCATCGCGCTGGGTCCGCCTTCGGCCAGCCAGCGCGCGGGCTCGAACGTGGTGGCGCGCGCCAGGTGCCGCTCGTCGACGCTGTCGCGACGCAGCAGGCCGATCATCGCGGTGTCCTTGGGCACCAGCACGTCGCCCACGATGGTGTCACGCAAGGTCTGCAGGCCCAGCTGCGGTGCCACCGGCTTGAGGCGCATGGTCTCGTGCGCGCAGGCTTCCACGAAGTCGAGCTGCGCCATCTGGTCGAGCGTCAATTCGCGGGCGTCGCCGCAGACACGGCGCACCTCGTCGGTGGCGCGCTGCAGCTCGGCGGGGTGGCGCCACAGCAGATCGATCATCCAGGCGATGGTGTTGGCGGTGGTGTCCTCACCGGCCAGCAGCATCGTCAGCACGTTGCCGGCCACCTGGCCGTCATCGATGCCGCTGCCGGGCTCGTCGGCGGCGGCCAGCATCGCCTCGAGCAGGTCGTGTGGGTGCACACGGCGCGCGGGAGCGGCGCGCAACCGCTCGCGCGCCTGCGCAATGAAGCCCTGCACCGCAGCGTCGACCTCCACGATGCTGCGCGCCAGCGCGCGGTCGGCTGGCAGCTTGACCCAGCGCCAGTACGGCAGCGGCGCGAGGAGGCGCCGCAGCAGCGCCGGAAAAATCTTGTCGAGGTGGCGCTGGATGACTTCGTGGTCGGACTCCAGCGTGTTCACCTCGGCGCCGAATGCCAGCCCGGCGATCGTGTCGATCGTGTAGCGCATCAGGTCGGCTTGCAGGTCGATCGCGTGGCCGCCCTCGGCGGCAGCCTGCCAGCGTTTGGCCAGGCGCCCGGCCACGCGAGTGAGCGACGGAAAGTAGTGCTTCACGTGCGCCGGGTCGAAGCTGGCCATCACCATGCGCCGCTGGTGCCGCCACATGTCGCCCTCGGCGCCGAACAGCCCGGGCTTCAGGCCGATCTCGCGCGAGATCGCCTCGAGCCGCGCGGTGCGGCGAAATCCGTCGGGCCGGTCGCGCAGCGCGCTGGCCACCGCCTCGTGCTCGCCCACCACCAGCAGCGGCCGCGGGCCCAGATGGATCTTGTAGTACGGCCCGTAGTCGCGGCACCACTGCTCGAGCTGTTGATGAAACTGCGACGCCTTGAATTGCAGCGCGTTGCCCACCAGCGGCCATGGGCGAGGGCCGGGCAGATCTTCGATGCGACGCAGCGTGCGCGCCGGCGTTGCGATGGCGGGGTTAATGCGGCACCTCACCGAGCACGGTGCAGCGACGCACGACGCGGCCTTCGGTGGCCAGGTCGAACGCGGTGGCCTTGTGCAGCACGCAGCGGTTGTCCCACAACAGAAGTTCGCCGGCGGTCCAGCGGTGTTCGTAGCTCAAGTCGGAGTGGATGATGATCGCATTGAGCTCGTCGATCAATGCACGGCCCTCGTCGTAGGGCATGCCGACGATCGATTCCGCGTGGTCGCCGAGATAGACGCATCGGCGTCCGGTTTCCGGATGCGTGCGCACGATCGGCTGATCCACCGGCGGGCGCTCGCGCTTCTGCGCCTCGGTCATCGGGTCTTCGCCGTGGCGGCGGTTGCGCGAGAAGTCGAGGTTGTGCATCGCGCGCAAGTGGGCAATGCGCGCCTTCCAGTCGGCGCTGAGCCGTTCGTAGGCGCCGTACATGTCGCAGAAGTGCGTTTCGCCGCCGCGCGTGGGCACGACCTCGCCATAGATGATCGTCGCCTGGCCGGTGATGCGCGACCACGAGCCGTCGGTGTGCCACGCCAGCGTGCCGCGGTCGGGGTGCTTGCCGGTGGGCAGGCCGCTCTCGTCGAGATTGGACAGCCGGTACAGCTCGGGAAAGCCGTCGGCGTGGTACTGGTTCATCACGTGCACCTGCACCTCGCCGAAGCGGCGCGCAAAGGCCACCTGCGCGGCGGGCGGCAACTCCTGCGGCTCGAAAAGCAGCACCTGGTGGCGCAGGAAGGCCCGGTAGATGTCGGCGAACAGCGCATCGTCCACGCCATCGGCCAGGCGCACGCCATCGATCCGTGCGCCCAGGTGCGGCGTCAGCGGGTGGATGCGAAGCGGCAGCACGGTTGCGGCGGCCATGACGAGGTACGCGCGAGCGCCGATGCTACTTCGGACAGATGTAGCCGGCTCCAGTGGGGCTCTTGAAGCAACCCACGGATTCGGGCAGCAGTTGCTTGGGCAGCCACAGCACGATGGCCGGGAAGACCACGACGAAAGCGATGGTGGCGAAGAACACCGCGTACAGCGGCAGCGAGCGCACCACGGCGCGGCCGAAGCCGACGCCCACGTACTTCGACGCCACCAGCAGCGACAGGCCGTAGGGCGGCGTGATGAGGCCGAACACCAGCGTCGTGATGATCACCGCGCCCATGTGCAGCGGGTTGATGTGTCCGACCTCGGTGAGCTTGTTGATGATCGGCATGAAGATGATGATCGCCGGCACCGCGTCGATGAAGTCGCCGACGATCACGAACAGCGCCACCAGCAGGAACATGATCATCGCCGGGTCGGTGCCGGCGTAGTGCGAGATGTAGTCGGCCACGATGTCGGGTCCGCGCAGGAACGCCACCATCCAGCCGAACGCCGAGGCGCCAGCCACCGCCGCCAGCGGCAGCGAGTACAGCAGGCCCGCGTACATGAAGTCGCGCGGCAGCTCGCGCACGTGGCTGGGCCGCAGCACCGGGATCAGCACCAGCAGGATGTAGGCGCAGGCCACCATGCCGGCCTCAGTGGGCGTGAACCAGCCGGTGAGGATGCCGCCCATGATGATGACCGGGATCACCAGCGGCAGCGCGGCGCCGCGTGCGGCCACGGTTACCTCGGTGAACGAGGCGCGCTTCTTCATCACGCCTACCGGGCCAAAGAAGTAGCTGTAGACCATCAAGCCGATGCCGATCAGCACGCCGGGCACCACGCCGGCGAGGAACAGCCCGCCGATCGACACGTTGCCGGTGGCGCCGTAGACCACCGCCATGATGCTGGGTGGAATCAGGTTGGCCATCGTCGAGGCCGACGCGATCAGTGCCGCCGAGAATGCCTTGTCGTAGCCCTCTTTGGTCATCTCGGGCGCCACCGTGCGCGCCAGGATCGCCACGTCGGCGGTCGACGAGCCCGAAATGCCGGCGAAGAACATCGAGAACAGCGTCACCACCTGCGCCAGCCCGCCGCGCAGGTGGCCGACCAGCGTTTGCGACAACCGGATCATGCGGTGCACCACATCCGACGACGCCATCAGCTCGCCGACCAGCAGAAAGAACGGCACCGCCAGCAGCGTCTCGGCATCGATGCCGTGGAACAGCTGGCCGACCATCGACTGCAGGCTGATCGGCGTGAACGCGGTGGCGACGAATACGCCGGCCATCAACGCGAACGACACCGGCACGCCCATGTAGCCGAAGCCGAGGAACAGCAGCGCCATCAGCATCAGCACGCCACCTGGGCTCATTCGACGAGCTCCGGCATGTTCTCGCCGTCCTCGGGGCCTTCGAAGCCGTGGTGCCAGCCGTTGACCAATTGTTCGATCGTGAACAGCGCGATCAGCACGCCGGCGGCCGGCACGATGCCGGTGTACACCGTCAGCGGAATCAGCGACGGCATGCGGTAGCTGCCCATGTCGAGCAACGCGTTTTGCCAGCCGAACCAGACGAGCAGCAGGGCGACGACCAGCACGACCAGGCGGTTGACGATCTCGATCACGCTGCGCGGCGCACCGGTCATGCGCTTGGTGATCTCGGACAGATAAAAGTGATCGTTGCGGCGCGTCGCCGCGGCCATGCCGAAGAACACGCCCCACGCGAAGAAGGCCGTGGTCACCTGCTGCAGCCACAGCCACGGCGAGCCGATCGTGCGCGTGACGACGTCGCAGCCCACCGCCAGCGTGAACATGAAGATGCACACGCCGCACATCACCATCAGCGCGGCTTCGAGCACGTCGAACGACCGCCACTTGAGGTGGCGGTGGCGTTGTAGAACCAGTGCGCGCGGGTCCGACATCGCCGGCGACAGGTCGCTCTTTGCGAAGGGCGGCCGGCCGCAGCTACTGGATATCGCGCACCATCTTCAGCAGCTTGACCGCGTGCGGACCGAGCTCGGCGGCCAGCTGGTCCTGGATCGGCGTGGCCGCTTTCATGAAGCCCGACTTGTCGACGTTGTCGACCACCTTGACGCCAATGCTCTTGAGCTTGTCGGCAGAGTCCTTCTCGAGCTTGAGCGCCAGCGCCGGCTCGTTCTTGCTCACTTCGGCGGCCGCGGCCTGCACCCACTGCTGCTGCTGGGTGGTGAGGCTGTTCCAGGTCTTGTCGCTGACCCAGATGCAGTTGTTGTTGGCCTCGTGCTCGGTCATCGACAGCACCGGCGCCACCTCGTAGTGCTTGTTGGCGAGGTAGACGTTGACGCCGTTCTCGGCGATGTTGACCACGCCGGTCTGCAGCGAGGTGTAGACCTCACCGAACGGCATGTGCACCGTCTGCGCGCCGTAGGCCGGGAAGTGCGTGTCCTCGGTCTTGGTGGCCTGCACGCGCACCTTCTGGCCCTTGACGTCTTCGACGGATTTCACTTCCTTCTTGCCGTACATGTTGCGCAAGCCCATCGTCAGCAGACCCAACACCTGAGCGCCCTGCACGGAGTCCTTGACCATCTCGCGGAACTCCACCGTCACCGCCGGATCCGCCAGCACCTTGGCCAGGTGGTTCTGGTCGCGGAACAGGAAGTGCAGCGAGAACACGCCGGCCTGCGGTGCCAGCGTCGACGCATTGGCCGTGGACGTGATGACGAAGTCAATGTCGCCGGCGCGCATTTTCTGCAGCATCTGCGGTTCCTGGCCGAGTTGCGCGCCAGGGAACTGGTTGATGCTGAAGTTGCCGCCCGAGAGCTCCTTGAGCTTGGCGTCGAAGATGTT
>JBIODO010000215.1:0-7317 GCA_044445225.1 Burkholderiales bacterium | reverse complement strand
TGCCCGCCCTCGTGGCCGAGGTGGCCGAGGCGCGCGCCGCGCTCGATCGGCCAGCCGCGCGGCGCCTGCACGCGGGCTACGAGCAACCGCTGCGACTGCACGAGGTCGAAGCGTTGCTGGCCTCGGGCGCGCTGGTGCTCGATGCCTGCCGTCACGGCCTGCGCGCCGGCACGACCTGGTTGCCGCTGGCGCGCCGGCCGGTGCTGTTTGCGCTGGCGCGCGCGCTCGCCGAGGCGTGGCCGGGCGACGTCGATCGCAACGCCCTGATCGCTCACGCGTTCCGCACCCGCCGGCCCGACGAGACGCACCGCGCGCGGCTGCGGGTCGAGATCGGCCGCTTGCGCGCGCTTGCCGCGCCGCTGGCGCGCATCGAGGCCAGCGAGCGTGGCTTCGCGCTGATGCCTTTGCACGAGCGCCCCGTCGTCGTGCTGGTGCCACCGATCGATGGCAATCAGGCGTCGCTGCTGGCGCTGCTGGCCGACGGCGCCGCCTGGTCCACCTCGGGGCTCGCGCTGGCGCTCGGAGCCAGCCAACGCACGGTGCAGCGCGCGCTCGTCGAGCTGGAGGCCGAGCAGCGCGTGCGCTCGATCGGGCGCGCGCGCGCGCAACGCTGGCTGGCGCCGCCGCTGGCCGGATTCACGACGATCTTGTTACTCCCCGCTTCGCTGCCGCTTGAGTAGATTGCGTTCCGTGGCGCCACGAAATGCGCTGAAAGGACCGCAATGACTCTCAAGCATGGCACGACAGGCAAGCCGAACGCCGCAGCACCGGCGCGCCCTGCAGAGATCGTCCGCGAATACGGCCCGTTCGACGGCGCCGAACGGATCGGTGGCGTCACTCACGACGGCCATCGCGTGTGGGCCGCCGCCGGCGCCAGGATGGTGGCCTTCGACCCCGAGAGCGGCCAACTTGCGCGCACACTCGAACGCGCGGCCGACGCCGGCACCGCCTTCGACGGCACGCACCTCTATCAGATCGCCGAAGCGCGCATCGACAAGATCGATCCCACCTCGGGCGCCGTGGTGGCTTCGATCCCTGCGCCGGGCCAGGGCCGCGACTCGGGCCTGGCCTGGGCCGAAGGCAGCCTGTGGGTGGGGCAGTACCGCGATCGCAAGATCGTGCAGATCGATCCCGCGACGGGCACCGTGCTGCGCACCATCGAGTCCAACCGCTTCGTCACCGGTGTCACCTGGGTCGACGGCGAGCTGTGGCATGGCACCTGGGAAGGCGACGAGAGCGACATCCGCCGCATCGACCCGGCCAGCGGCGCCGTGCTCGAGCGGCTCGAGATGCCCGCCGGCACCGCCGTCAGCGGCATGGAGTCGGACGGGGCCGACCTGTTTTATTGCGGCGGTGGATCGAGCGGAAAGGTCCGCGCCGTGAGACGTCCGAAAAGACAGAGGGCATGAACATCAACGCAACCGAAACGGCTCTTCGAGCCAAGGAGCACACCGTGAATACTGCAATCGCCGAATCGAACCCCGCGAACCATCCCGTCGTGTCCATGGATCAATGGGTTAGCGAGCGCAAGGCGCTGCTGGCGCACGAGAAAGAGCTGACCCACCTGCGCGACCAGATCGCCCGCGAGCGCCGCGCGCTGCCGTGGGTGCGCATCGACAAGAGCTATGGCTTCGACGCGCCCGAGGGCCAGCGCACGCTGGGCGAGCTGTTCGAAGGCCGCCGCCAGCTGATCGTGCAGCACTTCATGTTCGGCCCGGGTTGGGAGCAAGGGTGCCCGAGCTGCTCCTACATGGCCGACCACAGCGACGGCACGAGCGTGCACCTGGCGCATCGCGACGTCACGCTGGTGGCGATCTCGCGCGCACCGCTGGCCGAGATCGAGCGTTTTCGCCGGCGCATGGGCTGGCAGTTCAAGTGGGTGTCGTCGTTCGGCAGCGACTTCAACCACGACTTCCACGTCTCGTTCACGGCGCAGGAGCGCGCCAAGGGCAAGGTCTACTACAACTACGGCATGGTGGACTTTCCGGCGGACGAAGCACCCGGCCTCAGCGTGTTCATCAAGGACGACGCCGGCACCATCTTTCACACCTACTCGACCTACGGGCGCGGTGTGGAGGTGATGATGGGCACCTACAACCTGCTCGACCTCACGCCCAAGGGCCGCGACGAGGACAACCTGAGCCACACCATGGAGTGGGTGCGCCACCACGACCGTTACGAGCCGGACAAGACAGCGCCGGGCGCCAGTTCTTGCTGCGCATCGCACGAGTGACCCTGGGGTCCGATCACGCGCAGGTCGGTGCGATGGCAACCCTGTGGCCGTGGCTGGCCATCGCCGGCCTCGGTGCCCTGCACGGTTTGAGCCCGGCCAACGGCTGGATGCTTGCCGCCGCGTGGGGCGTCCGGGCGGGCGATGCAGCGCAGGCGCGGCGTGCCCTGCTGCCCATCGCCATCGGGCACGCCGCATCGATCGCGCTGGTGGCTGGCGCTGTGGCGCTGGGCATGGCGCTGGACCGCGCGCTGGTCCAGGGCCTGGCCGGCGCGCTGCTGGTCGGCGCGGCGGCGCTGCGCCTGCTGCGCGGCGCCGGGCAGCGGACACGAATCATCGGCACACACGCCGGCCACGCCGGCATTGCGGGGTGGTCGTTCCTGATGGCCACCGCACACGGGGCCGGGATGATGCTGGTGCCAGCGCTCGTGCCGCTATGCCTGGCCGACAATCCGGCGCGCGAGATCACCGGGTCGGGCTCGCTGGCCGTGGCCGTGGCAGCGGTGGGCATGCACACCGCTGCGATGCTGGTCACCACCGGTGTCATCGCCACCGGCGTGTGCCGCGGCCTCGCCATGCACCCTCGACTGTTGAGCGGCGCGGCACCGCGCCGCGCCTGGACAGCGGCACTGGCCGTCACCGGCGTGCTGTTGATGGCGCTGCGCTGAGTCTCGTCAGAGGCAGCGCGATGCTGCCCCGCCCGGTGGACTCGGGCACCGCTGGGATAATCGATCGAACCCATGAGGACGGTCACCGCCACCCGCTATGTCACGCCGCTGCGCGAAGGCGGGTCGCTGCCTGCCGTGGTGGAGGCCGACGACGATGGCCTGTACGTGCTCAAGTTCCGCGGCGCAGGGCAAGGGCGCAAGGCGCTGATCGCCGAGCTGATCGCGGGCGAGTTGGCGCGCGCCGCCGGCCTGACGGTGCCCGAGATCGTGTTCGTGCAACTCGACGCGGAGCTGGCACGCACCGAGCCCGACGCCGAGATCCAGGATTTGATCCGCGCGAGTGCCGGCCTCAATCTGGCGCTGGACTTCCTGCCCGGATCGGTGGCCTACGATCCGCTGGCGCACCGCATCGACGACGAGCTGGCTTCGGCGATCGTGTGGTTCGACGCGTTCGTGACCAACGTCGACCGCACACCGCGCAACGTGAACCTGCTGATGTGGCACCGCAAGCTATGGCTCATCGACCACGGCGCGGCACTGATCTTTCACCATCAGTGGGACGGCTATCCTGAGCGCAGCACGAGCGCGTTTCCGATGATCAAGGACCATGTGCTGCTGGGTTTCGCCAGCCGCATCGCCGACGTCGATGCACGCATGGCGCGGCAGTTGCCCGCCGAGGTGGTAGAGCGCATCGTCGACGCGGTGCCCGATGATTGGCTGGAATCCACTGCGCACTTCAAGGGCCCGCGCGAGCAGCGCGAAGCCTATCTGCGGTATCTGATGGCGCGGCTGCAGCCGCCGCGCAACTTCGTCGAGGAGGCCATCCGTGCCCACGCTGTGCACGTATGACTACGCGGTCGTGCGGGTCGTGCCGCACGTGGGACGCGGCGAGTTCGTCAACGCCGGCGTGATCGTGGCCTGCGCGACCCAGGGCTACCTGAAGGCGCAGGTGGAGCTCGACGAGGTGCGGCTGCGCGCGCTCGACGCCACCGTCGACGTCGAGTCGATCCGCACCGCGCTGCAAGCCATCCCCGCGGTGTGTGCTGGCGGCGAAGCGGCGGGGCCGATCGGGCGCCTGTCGTTGCGCGAGCGTTTCGATTGGCTGGTGGCACCGCGCAGCACGAGCATCCAGATGTCGCCCGTGCACGTGGGGCGATCCAGCGACCTCGACACGGAGCTGCAGCACCTGATGCAGAAGATGGTGCGGCGCGCGGCCGGCCCCGGGCTGTGATGGCGGGCCGATCGTAGACTGCACGCGTTGCAGCCCCTTCAGCACAACCCCGCGATGAACCACACCCGCTCAACTCCCCTGCGTCTGGGCATCCTCGGCTGCGCCAACATCGCGCGCCAGTTCGCACGCGACGTGGCCGCGAGCCCGCTCGTGCGCGTCGCGGCGGTGGCCAGCCGTGATGCTGCCAAGGCAGCGGCCTTCGCTGCCGAGTTTGGCATCGCGCGCACCCATGGCAGCTACGACGCGCTGCTCGCCGACGACGGGCTCGATGCGGTGTACATCCCGCTGCCCAACAGCCTGCATGCGCAGTGGGCGGTGCGCGCCGCGCAGCACGGGCGGCACGTGCTGTGCGAAAAGCCGTTGGCGATGAACTTGAGCGAGGCGCGCGCGATGTTCGATGCGGCGCGCCAGCACGGCGTGATGCTGCTCGAGGCCTACCCGTGGTGGTTCCAGCCGCAGACGGCGGCGCTGGTCGGCCTGCTGCACGGCGGCGCCATCGGCACGGTGCGCATGGTGCAGACGGCCTTCGGCTTCACGCTGCACGACCCTGCGGGCAGCAACATCCGCTCGCTGCCCGAATTCGGCGGCGGCGCGTTGCTCGACGTCGGCAGCTACACCCTGAGCCTGATCCGCCTGGTGATGGGGCGCGCGCCGCAGCGCGTGCACGCCAGTGCGCGCACGGCGCCCACCGGCGTGGACATCGCCACCACGGCCACGCTGCACTTTGCCGACGGCGCGCTGGCGCAACTGTCGTGCGCGATGGACATGGCGTTGCACCGGCACGCCACCATCGTAGGAACCGATGGCGTGATCACCACCGAATTTCTCAACCACACCAGCGAGCCCGGCAGCGTGCACCCCTGGGGCTACCAGCCGAGCCAGCTGCGCGTGCGCCGCGGTGCCGGCAACGGCCCGTTCGAGATCATCACCAGCCCCAGCGGCAGCGGCTTCCGCTTTGCGGCCGAGGCGTTTGCGGCGGCGGTGGCGGCCAGGGACTTTGCCGCCATCGAGCGCGCTGCGCAGGCGAGCCTCGACATTGCCTCCACGATCGATGCGATCGTGGCCAGCGCAGGCTCGGGAGCGATGGTGAACGTGAGCGCGCCGCACGGCTAGAGCGGCCACTGCGCTGGCACCGCGTTCAGTCGCGGCCGGCGTCGTCGATCGTCGAGCGATTCACCATTTGCATCACCAAGGCGTTCCAGTGGATGATGCATCGATGATCACGCTCTACGACTGCGCCACCGCGCCGAGCCCGCGCCGCGCACGCATCCTGCTGGCCGAGAAAGGCGTCGCGCACGAGACGATCCAGGTGGACCTGCGCAACGGCGAGCAGCTGAGCGAGGCTTACCGCCGGATCAACCCGCGCTGCACCGTGCCCACGTTGCGCACCGAAGAGGGCCTGGTGCTCACCGACAATGCGGCGATCACTGCGTATCTCGAGGCGCGCTATCCCGATCCGCCGCTGCTGGGCAGCACGCCGGCCGAGAAGGCCGAAATCGCCAGCTGGCACTGGCGCATCGAGTTCGAGGGGCTGATGGCAATTGCCGAGGCGATGCGCAACCGCGCGCCGGCGATGGCCAACCGCGCACTGCCCGGGCCGGTGGACTATGCGCAGATTCCCGAGCTGGCCGAGCGCGGCCTGGCTCGCGTGCAGCAGTTCTTCGTCACGTTGAACGAGCGCCTGGCCGGCCGCGACTTCATCGCCAGCGATCGCTTCAGCATTGCCGACATCGCCGCGGTGGTGGCGGTGGACTTCTCGCGCGTGGTGAAAGTCAAGCCGGGTGACGAGCACCCTCACCTCGTGCGCTGGCGCGCGGGCATGACGCAACGGCCGGCGATGTCGCTGTAGGCCCGGCGCACATCGCGGTGGTCACGCACGCTGCCGCGGCGCTTCACGCGCCCGGACGGATGTTCTGGTTCATGCGAAACAGATTGCCCGGGTCGTACTTCTTCTTCGCCGCGACCAGACGCTCGTAGCCCGGCCCGTAGGCAGCACCGATGCGCTCGGGCTCGTCATCGGTGAGGAAGTTGACGTAGACGCCGCCCGTCGCGTGGGGTGCGGCGTCGCGGAAGAATCCGCGCGCCCAATTGATGCACTTGGTGTCTTCGGGCGCCGTCTCCCAGCGGCCGTGCACATTGCAGACGTAGATCGCATCGCGATGGGAGTACGCGGTGGCGTCGCGCTGGGGCCGCGTCGTCGCGCCGCCGATCAGGCCGAAGAAGATCTCGCAATGCGGTGACGGGAGATCCTGAACGTACTTCACCGCGACATCGATCGCGCCATCGCTCAGATCGGCGAAGTTGTGCGACTTCCAATAGTTTCGTGCACCGGCTGTGAGCAACGGATCGAAGGTCTGCTGCCACGCGGTGTACGGCTGCATGGCGGCGAATTCGCCGAGCACCGTGCCGAACTTGCGCACCGGCTCGAGCGCCTTTCGACCCTCGTCGGGGTTGCCGCTGTGGAACATGCAGAAGGCGATGATCTCGGTGCCGTGCACCTGCGGCGGCAAGAACGGCAACGGCGGCGCCTTGCGCATCACGGTCCATACGTTCGTCTCGTCGCCGAGCTTCTTCACGACCTCGCGGAACTGCCTCAGCGCGGACGCCGCCTCGTTGAGGGGGTAGACGACCATGCCGGTCAGCACCTCGGGCCCGACCGGATGGAGCCTGAACTCGAAGCGACTGACGACGCCAAAGTTGCCGCTGCCGCCGCGCAGGGCCCAGAAGAGATCGGCGTGTTCCCGCTCGCTGGCGCGCAGCATGCGCCCGTCGGCAACGATCACGTCGGCCGCGATTAGGTTGTCCACCGTCATTCCGTGCTTGCGCGACAGCCAGCCGAAACCCCCGCCGAGCGTGAGCCCGGCCACACCGGTGGTCGAATTGATGCCGACAGGCGTGGCCAATCCAAAGGCCTGGCATTCGTGGTCGAAGTCGCCAAGCGTCGCCCCCGGCTCGACATGCGCCACCGACGCCACCGGATCGACGGTCACGGCCCGCATGTTGGACAGGTCGATCAGCAGGCCGCCATCGCACACGGCGTTGCCCGCGATGTTGTGGCCACCCCCCTTGACGGCCGTCAGCAGGCCGTGGCCGCGCGCAAACGTCACGGCCTGGCGGATATCGGCCACGCCGGCACAACACACCACCAGCGCCGGCCTGCGATCGATCATGGCGTTCCAGACCGTGCG
>JBIODO010000214.1:0-7326 GCA_044445225.1 Burkholderiales bacterium | reverse complement strand
CCGCCAGCACAGGCACCAGCACCATCAGGTGCGAGGCGACCATCAGACGTCGGCGCACTGCCGCCACGGCGTCCGCGGCGGGCAGGCCGCCGCCGCTCGTGCTGACGCGCTGCCAGGCCTGAATGCGGCGTGATGCGCTCACGCCGCCAGCCACCATCGCCAGCCACAGCGCGAGCTTGGCCCACAGCAGCGGCTGCTCCAGGTACCAGGCTGCGCCCTTGGCGCCCCACAGCACGCGCGCGAGGCCGGTGATCAACACCGCCAACGCGCCGACTGCTGCCAGGCGATCGACGCGGGCCAACCGAGCCAATGCGGCGGCGTTGAGCCATTCGGGGCGGGTCAGCGCGGTGCTGCTGCCGATGAACACCACCCAGGTCAGGATGGCGATCAGATGCGCGTAGGCGAGCGCGGCTTCGAGCATCGCAGCGGCAACGCGCTCAAGCGGCCAGCGGCTGGCGAGCCGCCGAGGCGGCGCCCGGGCCCGATGTGCGGCCCCAGTACGCCGCATCGCCGTACGCCTGCTTGATGAAGTCGATCCACAGCCGCACCCGCAACGGCAGGTGCTTGCGCTGCGGAAACACCGCATAGATGCCGTTCGGCGGCGCGGCATAGTCTTCGAGCACCGCGACCAGGCGGCCATCGTTGACCTCGTCCTGCACCTCCCATGTGCTGCGCCACGCGATGCCGAGGCCCTGCGCGCACCAGTCGTGCAGCACTTGGCCGTCGCTGCAGTCCAGCGTGCCGGCGGGCCGCACATGCACCACTTTGCCGTCGACCGTGAAGGCCCAACCGCGCGGCTGACTGGCATCCGACGACAGCAGCAGGCAACGGTGCTTGGCCAACTCCGACGGTTGTTTGGGCACACCGTGGCGCTTCAGGTAGTCGGCGCTGGCCACGCACATGCGGCGGTTGTCGGCCAGCCGCACGCTGACCAGGCTCGAGTCAGGCAGATCGCCCACCCGCACGGCGCAGTCGAAGCCTTCGTTGACGATGTCGACCACCCGGTCCGACAGGTTGAGCGACATGCTGACGTCGGGGTGAAGGCCAAGAAAGCGCGGCACCAGCGGTGCCACGTGCCGGCGCCCGAAACCAGCTGGCGCGGTGATGCGCAAGTGACCACTGGCTTTGACGCCTCCCTCTGTGACGCTGGCCTCGGCGGTGGCCAACTCAGCCAGGATGCGCTGGCAATCCTCGAGAAACGCGCTGCCTTCGTGGGTCAGTGTGATGCGCCGGGTGGTGCGCAGCAGCAGCTTGACGCCCAGCCGTTCTTCGAGCGCGTCGATGCGTCGGCCGATCACGGCGGGCGCCACCCCTTCGGCGTTGGCGGCGGCAGTCAGGCTGCCTTTGGTGGCCACCGCCACGAACGATTCGATTTGCTTTAATCGATCCATCGGGGGAGATTAGCGATGTGCAGGTCATAGATCAAATCACATCGCGGCCTGCGGGCGATGGGCGTGGCCGTCGCGCCCATCGCGCATGCGGGGCAATCGGTGGCTCAGGTCCCCGCATTCGAGCGCCGAAGTCATCAATCCCCCGCGCCCGGCGCAGCCAATCGCAACCGTGACGGCGCATAGAGTGTGTGGCTGATGACGCAGACTCCGCCGATCCCCTCCGCGCCGCACGCCGTGTTGTTCGATGTCTACGGCACGCTGTTCGACGTCTACAGCGTGAGCCAACGGCTGGACGAGTTGTTCGCCGGCCAGGGTGCGCGCGTGGCCGCGCTGTGGCGCGACAAGCAGATCGAATACACGCGGCTGTGCTCGATGAGCCGGCGCTATCGCCCCTTCAGCGAACTGACCCGCAACGCGTTGCGCCACACCTGCGCGCGCATCGGCCTTTCCTTGTCCGCCGCCGCCGAGGCACGGCTGATGGACGAATACCTGCAATTGGCACCGTTCGACGAGAACCTCGGCGTGCTGCGCGAGCTGAAGACGCGCGGCGTGCGTGCCGGAGTGCTGTCCAATGGCGACCCGACCATGCTCGAGGCAGTGATCGCGCACGCGGGCTTTGATTCGCTGCTCGATCCGGTATTGAGCGCGCACACCGTGCAGCGCTTCAAGACCGACGAGGCGGTGTATGCGCTCGGGCCGCAGGCGCTGGAGCTGCCCGCCCGCGACATTCTGTTCGTTTCCAGCAACGGCTGGGACGCGATCGGCGCCACCTGGTACGGCTACACCACGTTGTGGATCAACCGCTCGCAGCTGCCGCTGGACGCACTGGACACCGAGCCCACGCGCATCGGCAGCAGTCTGCGCGACGTGCTCACATTCTTCTCACCTGGCACGCTCCCATCATCACGACCATGACCGCCCGCACCACAGTCCACGGCCTGCACGTCGCCACCTCGCTGTTTGAATTCATCGAGCGCGAGGTGCTGCCTGGCACCGGCGTCGAGCCGGCCGCGTTCTGGCAGGGCTTCGACGCCATCGTGCGCGAGCTCGCGCCCAAGAACAAGGCGCTGCTGGCCGAGCGCAATCGGCTGCAGGCCGAGCTGGACGGCTGGCACAGTGCGTATCCGGGGCCGATCCGCGACCCGCGAGCCTATCGCGAGTTTCTGCAGAGAATCGGCTATCTGGTGCCGGTGCCCAGAGGCACCTTGGTCACGACGCGCAACGTTGACGACGAGCTGGCGCGTCAGGCCGGCCCGCAGCTGGTGGTGCCGGTGACCAATGCGCGCTATGCGCTGAACGCCGCCAACGCGCGCTGGGGCTCGTTGTACGACGCGCTGTACGGCACCGACGCGCTGCCCGAAGACGGCGGCGCGAGCCGCGGCCCCGGCTACAACGCGGTGCGCGGCGCCAAAGTGATCGAGTACTGCCGCTATGTGCTCGACCGCACGGCCCCAATGAAGAAGGGCTCGCACGTAGACGCCATCGCCTATCGCGTCGAGGGCGGCAAGCTGGTCGTCACGCTGAAGGGCGGCGCCAACAGCGGCCTGGCCAAACCGGCGCAGTTCGTCGGGCATCAGGGCGACGCGGCGGCGCCGTCGGGCCTGCTGTTGGTTCACCACGGCCTGCACCTGGACATCCGCATCGACAAGAGTCATCCGATCGGACGCGACGACCCGGCAGGCGTCAGCGACCTGGTGATCGAGTCGGCGGTGTCGACCATCCTCGACCTCGAGGATTCGGTGGCAGTCGTCGACGCCGACGACAAGGTGCAGGCCTACGGCAACTGGCTCGGCATCCTGAAGGGCACGTTGACCGAGGAAATGTCCAAGGGCGGCCGGCGCTTCGTGCGCAGCCTGAATCCCGACCGCGTGTACCGCGCGCCGGGCGGCGGCGAGGTGCGGCTGCACGGCCGCTCGCTGCTGTTCGTGCGCAACGTCGGCCACCTGATGACCAACCCGGCCGTGCTGTACGGACAGGGGCAAGAGATTCCCGAGGGCATTCTCGACGCGGTGGTCACCACCGCGATCGCGCTGCACGACCTCAACGGCCCGGGCACGCGCGCCATCCGCAACAGCCGCACGGGTTCGATCTACATCGTCAAGCCCAAGATGCACGGGCCGGCCGAGGTGGCATTCGCCAGCGAGTTGTTTGCGCGTGTCGAACGACTGCTCGGCCTGCCCGAGGCCACAGTCAAGCTCGGCATCATGGACGAGGAGCGCCGCACCAGCGTCAACCTGAAGGCCTGCATCGCGGCGGCCTCAAGCCGCGTGGCGTTCATCAACACTGGCTTTCTCGACCGCACCGGCGACGAGATCCACACCGCGATGCTGGCCGGCCCGATGATCCGCAAGGGCGACATGCGATCGAGTGCCTGGATCGCCGCCTACGAACGCCTGAACGTGCTCACCGGCCTGCAATGCGGGCTGCGCGGCAAGGCGCAGATCGGCAAGGGCATGTGGGCGATGCCCGACCTGATGGGCGCGATGCTCAAGCAAAAGATCGTGCACCCGCAAGCCGGCGCCAACACCGCATGGGTGCCGAGCCCCACGGCGGCCACGCTGCATGCGCTGCACTACCACCAGGTCGACGTGTTCGCGGTGATGAAAGAGCTTGAGCAGGTCGACGCCGACGCGCAATATGACAAGCTGCTGAACGACTTGCTCACCGTGCCGGTGGCGGCCAAGCCGGATTGGAGCGCCGCCGAGCGCCAGCAGGAGATCGACAACAACGCGCAGGGCATCCTCGGCTACGTGGTGCGCTGGATCGATCAGGGCGTGGGCTGCTCCAAGGTGCCCGACATCCACAACGTCGGCCTGATGGAAGACCGCGCCACGCTGCGCATCTCCAGCCAGCACATTGCCAACTGGCTGCACCACGGCGTCATCAGCGAGGCCCAGGTGCGCGCCACCTTCGAGCGCATGGCCGCGGTCGTCGACCAGCAAAACGCCGGCGACCCGCTGTACCGGCCGATGGCCGGCCACTTCGAGTCGAGCGCGGCATACCAGGCGGCGCTCGACTTGGTGTTCAAGGGCAAGGCGCAACCCAGCGGCTACACCGAGCCGTTGCTGCACGCATGGCGCCAGAAGGTCAAGGCCGCGCAGGCGCTGGCGCCGGCATAACAGGCGGCCTGACCCGGCGGCTGCGCTGCGGCCGCGGAACGGTCAGCTCGGCGTCGGCATGCCGCTCATGCGGTCGTGCTTCAGGAAGTACTGGCGCGCCAACGCCACCAGCTGGTTCTCGCTCGGGTGATCCACCGTCTCGTAGCCGACGATCTGCCGCGCGAGCTGCGCGCGGTGCTTCTCGACGTAGTGACGCAGATCGGCCTGCGCCTGGTGCGAGCCGGTCACCAGCACTTCTGGGATGCCGGCCAGCCCATCGCACACAGCGCCGAAGTACTCGTGCTCGCTGCGCACGGCGCTGCCGTGCTGACGCGTCTGGTGGCTGTGCGCCTTGATTTTGCTGGCCTGCACATGTTCAGGGTCGAACTGCAGGATCTGTGCATTCTGGTGATCGATCCAGACCACCGCGTGAAACGTCGTCATGGGTTTTCCTTTTCTTGGGCAGCGTTGCGCGTGCCGGGTCAAGCCGATGTGCGCGGCGCCCCGCTGTCGGCCTTCTCGTGCGCCGACTCGCAGCGCGTGCAACGCCATGCGTGCGGCTCGAGCTTCAGGCGATCGAACGCAATCGGCGCATGGCAGTCGTGGCACAGGCCGAAATCCGGATCGTGGATGCGTCTGAGCGCATGGCTGACCTGACCGAGCTCGACCATCTCCAAGTCGTTCAATGCCAGATCGACCTCGCGTTCGGCGTCGCGCTGCGTCGCGTCGTCGCCGTCCTGCAGCAGCACTTCGCGCGCATGCTCGGCGCGCGACTGCCCGCCCTGTTGCGCCGCCAGCCGGCGGTCAAGCTCCAATTGACGCAAGCGCAGCGCCGATTCGACAAGGGCCCTTTGGCCTGCGGTGAGGTGGGTCGACATCGTGACCTCCTTTTCAACTGCATATTGGCGCGATCGCCGGCGCCGCGCATTGAGCTTTGTCAGGTGCAGGCGTGGCCGGCGAGCCGGCCTCCCTACAATCGGCGACTTTTCATTCAGCCCTGCTGCTGCACATGCTCGACTCGTCCGCCTGGACCGACCGCTGCGAGGTGCTCGTGGTCGGCGCCGGTCCGGCCGGCAGCGCCTGCGCGCAACTGCTCGCGCGCGCCGGCGTGCACACGGTGCTGATCGACGCGCATGCGTTTCCACGCGACAAGGTGTGCGGCGACGGCTTGATTCCCGATGCCCACGCCGCTCTGCAGCGCCTGGGTGTCTATGACGAGGTGATGGCCGCCGCGCAGCGCGCGCGCCACGTGGCCTGCATCGGCCCGCGCGGCGGGCGCGTCGACGTGCCGGGGCGGCTGGCGGTGCTGCCGCGCCGCGAGCTCGACGACATCGTGTGTCGCGCCGCCGCGCGGGCCGGTGCGGCACTGCATGCGCCGGCGCGATTCGAGGCGCCGCTGCTCGACGGCCAACGCGTGGTCGGCGCGCGCGTGCGCATGCACGACGCCACCCGCGAGATCCGCGCGCGCCAGGTCGTGCTGGCCACCGGCGCGGTGCCACAGGCACTGATCGCGGCGGGCTTGTGCGAGCGGCGCACCCCCAGCGCGGTGGCGCTGCGCGGCTATGTGCACCACCCGGCGATGAGCGAGCGCATCACCGAGCTCGAGGTGGTGTGGCACAAGCGGCTGAGCAAAGGCTACGGCTGGATCTTTCCGTGCCGCGACGGCGTCTTCAACATCGGCGTCGGGCTCATCCACAGCCACGCCAAGCAAAGCGACGGCCGGCAGACCATGCAAGACGTCAACCTGCGCGAGATGTTTGCCACCTTCTGCGAGGTCTACACGCCGGCGCGCGAGCTGACGCGCGGCGGCACCCTGGTCGGCGAGCTCAAGGGCGCGCCGCTGCGCTGCTCGCTGAGCGGCGCCACGCTCACGCGGCCGGGCATCATGGTCACCGGCGAGGCCGCGGGCAGCACCTACGCCTTCAGCGGCGAAGGCATCGGCAAGGCCATGGAAACCGGCATGCTGGCCGCGCGCGCGTTGATCGAAGCCCGCACGGCTGCACCCGCGGGGTCCGGCGATGCGGCGCTCGATGCCGCCCACGCGCCGTACGAGGCGGCGATCGCCGCCCTCAAGCCGCGCTTCGACCTGTACGAGCGGGCCAACCGCGTCAACGAGCACCCCTGGCTGGCCGATCTGCTGATCTGGCGCGCCAACAAAAGTGCGCGCATCCTGCGGCGCATGGAAGGTGTGCTCGAAGAGACCGGCAACCCGGGCAACCTGATCAGCGTGCGCGGCATCGTGCGCCTGTTCCTGCCGATCAGATGACCCACCCCCGAAGCGGCCTAGCGGCCGCCTCCCCCTCCAGGGGGCGCCGCCGGTGGACCGGTAAAGCCGGATCCACGGCGTCCGCTTGTGGGTGCATTGGCATGAGGTGAGCGCTCATCGTGTGTCAGCTACTGGGCATGAACGCCAACACGCCGACCGACGTGATGTTCTCCTTCACCGGCCTGGCCACACGCGCCGCCGAACACAAAGACGGCTTCGGCATCGCCTTCTTCGAAGACCGCGGGGTGCGCCTGTTCGTCGACCACCACAGCGCGCGCGAGTCGCCGGTGGCCGAACTCGTCAAGCACTACCCGATCAAAAGCGGCAACGTCATCGCCCACATCCGCAAGGCCACGCAAGGCCGGGTGGCGCTGGAGAACACCCATCCCTTCATGCGCGAGCTGTGGGGCCGCTACTGGGTGTTCGCGCACAACGGCGACCTGAAAGACTTTCATCCTCGGCTGCACGGCGCGTTTCGTCCCGTCGGCGACACCGACAGCGAACGAGCGTTGTGCTGGCTGATGCAGGAACTGGCCAAGGCGCACGCCGCGGTGCCGAGCATCGACGAGCT
>JBIODO010000213.1:0-7342 GCA_044445225.1 Burkholderiales bacterium | reverse complement strand
TCGAGCAGATGGCGGGCGCCGCCGTCGGAGGTGTCGCCCAGCGAGCGCGCGATCCAGGTCAGATCGGCGTCGGCGGTGGGCAACACATGGGTCTGCTGGTCGTCGAGGTACTGGATGCGGTGCTCGAGGCGGCGCAGCAGCGTGTAGGCGTTGGACAAGCGGCTCGCGGTGTCGGCGGCCATCAAGCCGTGGGCCACCAGCCGCTGCAGGCCGCGCAGCGTCGAGCGGGTGCGAATCTCCGGAAACTGCCCGCCGCGCACCACCAGCAGCAGTTGCACGATGAACTCGATCTCGCGGATGCCGCCGCGCGACAGTTTGACGTCGTTGGCGCGCTCGGGCCGGCCCGCGGCGCGGCGCTGCGCCTCCTCGCGGATGCGCCGATGCAGCTGGCGCAGCCCCTCGAAGACGCCGTAGTCGAGGTAGCGGCGGTAGACGAACGGCGTCACCAGGGCGGAGAGCGCGCGTGCCCGCCCGTCCTGCACCGCCGCGCGCGGCGCGATCACCCGGCTCTTCAGCCACGCGAAGCGTTCCCATTCGCGGCCCTGAACCTGAAAGTACTCTTCCAGTGCAGCCAGGCTCGCCACCGGCGGCCCTGAGTTGCCGTTGGGCCGCAGCGCCAGGTCGATGCGAAAGACGAAGCCCTCTTCGGTGACCTCGCCGATCAACGCATGCAGCCGCTTGGCGACGCGGCCGAAGGATTCGTGCGCGCTCGAGCCCGACGCGGTCTGGCCCTCGTCACCATAGAGGTACACCAGGTCGATGTCGGACGACACGTTGAGTTCGCGCGCGCCGAGTTTGCCCATGCCGACGATCCAGAAATCGATGCGCCGGCCGACGGCATCGAGCGGCGCGCCGTGCAACGCGGCCTCGTCGCTCAGGGCCTGTGCGAGCGCGCGCTCCAGCGCTACTTCGGCCAGCGCCGTCATCGCCGAGGTCACAGCCTCGAGCGGCGCCGCCTGCTCGACATCGAGCACGGCCAGCCGCTCGATCACCGCATGGCGAGCGATCCGCAACGCCGCGGCCAGCGTGTGACCCTGTTGCACGAAGCGATCGATCAGCTGCGCGATCGCGGCCGCGTCGGGAACGCCGGCAGGCAGCGCAGCGATCTCGCCGCCAAAGCGTCGCCGCACCCGCTGCACGTAACGACTGTGATCGGCTGTCGCGGCCGTCGCGTCGGGCGATGCGGATGGATTCACGGCACCTGGTTCCTGCACATCGAATCCAGGTGTCTGTGCTAGATTGGGTCGGTCGCGGGGGAGCTGACCCACGAGCCGTACAACAACGCGCGCGGCGCGGCGTGGCGCGCCCAGAGCCGGTTTAGCTTCATTCGATGTCCCCCGCCTCCACCGTCATCGCGCCGCGCGGCTCCCTGTGGCATTGGTCGACCCGCGCCCTGCGGTTGCTGGTCGGCGCGTTGCTGTTGCTGTGGAGCCTACTGCTGGCCGCGTGGCTGACTCTCTACTGGGGGATTTTGCCCCACATCGACGAGTGGAGACCGCGCATCGAGCAAATGGCCAGCCGCGCGCTGGGCGTCCCGGTTCGCATCGGCGAGATTCACATCTGGTCCGGCGGCTGGATCCCGGCGGCCGAGCTGCGCGACGTGGTGTTGCACGACGGCAGCGGCCGTGAGGCCTTGCGCTTGCCGCGCGTGGCGGCGGCGCTGTCAGTGCCGTCGCTGCTGGCGCTGCAGCTGCGGTTCGAGCAGCTGCTGATCGACGACGCGCAACTGGTGGTGCGGCGTGACGCGAAGGGGCACATCAGCATCGGCGGCCTCGAGATGGCAGGCCAGATGGGCGGCGACGGTGAGGGCCACCCCGCGGCCGATTGGTTCTTCAAGCAGCACGAGTTCGTGATCCGCGGCGCCACGCTCACCTGGATCGACGAACAACGCGGCGCCGCCCCGCTGTTGCTGACCGATACCGTGGTGGTGGTTCGCAACAGCCTGCGCCACCACGACCTGCGCATCGACGCCACGCCGCAGGTGGCCTGGGGCGAGCGCTTCTCGCTGCGGGCGCGCATGAACCAATCGCTGGTCGACCGCGCGGGCGACTGGCGCCATTGGCGCGGCACGCTGCACGCCGAGTTGCCGCATGTCGATGTGGCGCTGCTGCGCGGCTACGTCGATCTGCCGTTCGAGTTGCACGAGGGGCGCGGCGCGCTGCGCGCCTGGGTCGACGTGGCCGACGGCCAGGCCGCCGGCGCCGTCGTCGACCTGGCGTTGCGCGACGTGGCGCTGCGGCTGTCGAGCCAGGTTCAGCCGCTGCAGTTCGAGCACCTGAGCGCACGCCTCGAAGGTGAACAGGGGGCGCACCATGCGCGCGTGGCGGCAAAGCGACTCAGCTTTACCACCCTCGACGGGGTCGCGTGGGCCGACAGTACCTTCAGCGCCAGCTGGCGCAGCGCAGACAACGCCGCAGGCGAGTCCGAGTGGGTGGCCGGCGAGTTCAGCGCCGACCGACTCGATCTGGCATCGATGGCCAACATCGCGGCGCGCGTGCCGATGGGCGACGCGCTGCGCAAGGGGCTGACCGAGCTGGCGCCGCGCGGCACCGTGCACGACCTCGTCGCGCGTTGGGACGGGCCGCTCGATGCCCCGCGTCAATACCAGGTGAGGGCGCGCATCAAGGGCCTGGCGATCGCGGCCGGACCGGCCCAACTGGGCGTCGTGGGCCGCCCGGGGTGGCGCAACGCCGACATCGACGTGCAAGCCAGCGAGCAAGGCGGCGACGCCCGCCTGGCGATCGCCGACGGCGCGATGGAGTTTCCGGGCGTGCTCGAGAAGGCCTCGGTGCCGCTGCGGCGCTTCGATGCCCAACTGGCGTGGCGCATCGGTGTCGCACAGCCGCAAGGGCAGGCGATCGACCTGCGCATCAAGGAAGCGCATTTCGAGAACGACGACGCCCATGGCGACCTGACGATGAACTGGCACACCGGCGCCGGCACCGGTTTCGGGCGCGGTGGCCGCTTTCCCGGCGTGCTGGAGCTGCACGGCAAACTGGCCGACGGCCGCGCCACCAGCGTCGCGCGCTACATGCCGCTCGGGCTGCCGCACTCGGCGCGCGACTACGTGCAACGGGCCATCTTGGGTGGCACGGTTGCCAGTGCAGCCTTCGACGTCAAGGGCGACTTGTGGGACTTCCCGTTCCACGACCCCAAGCTGTCGCGCGACGGCGTCTTTCATATCGCGGGTCGGGCCAAGGACGTCGTGTTCGCCTATGTCCCCGGCCACAGCGAAGGGCAAGACCCGCTCGTGTCGTTGTGGCCGACCATCACGCAGGCTGAGGGCGAGCTGGTGTTCGACCGCGGCGGCATGAGCATCCGCCAGGCCCAGGGGCGCATCTTCGGTGTCGATCTGCGCGGCGTCGATGCCACCGTGCGCGACTTCACTCAGGAGCGGGTGCTCGAGATCGACGGCCAGGCCCGCGGTCCGCTGGCCGACATGCTGCGCTACCTCAACGACTCACCGGCGGGCGATCGGCTCGGCGGCGCACTTCGCAGGCCAGTGCCAGCGGCAACGCCGAGTTGCGCCTGGCGCTGCACCTGCCCCTGTTGCAGCTCGATCAATCCACGATCAAGGGCAGCGTGCAGCTCGCCGGCAATGACGTGCGGCTGCGCGGCGACGTGCCGCTGCTCGCCCAGTCGCACGGGCGCGTCGACTTCACGCACCAAGGAGTGCAGGTGGTCGGTGGCGCGGCGCGTGCCCTGGGTGGCGAGGTGGCCTTCGACGGCGGCACCCAGCCCGACGGCAGTCTGCGCTTCGCCGGTCGCGGCACGGCCACGGCCGACGGCCTGCGCCGGGCCAGCGAGTTGGGCGCCATGGCCAAGCTGGCGACGTCGATGCAAGGACAGGCCGCCTATCGTTTGCAGCTCGGCTTCCTGAAGGGTCAGACAGAGACGCTGCTCACCAGCAACCTGATCGGCTTGGCGTTGAACCTGCCGCCGCCACTGGCCAAGGCGGCTGAGTCGCCGATGTCGCTGCGTGTGCAGACCAGCCTGCAGGCCGACTCGCTGGGCGGCGCCGCGCCGCCGCGCGACCAGCTGCGCTTCGAGCTTGGGAGCATCGTGCAGGCATCGTTCGTTCGCGAGCTTGGCAAGGACGGCCCGCGTGTGCTGCGCAGCGCAGTGGCCATCAACAGCGCGCTTCCGATTGCGGTGCCCGGTGGCCACGCAGTCGCCGAATTCAACAACACGGTGTCTGTCGATGCCTGGCGCAGTGTGCTGGCCCCGCTGGCCGCGGGCGGCGCCGCGGCGAACTCCGAGGCGGGTTACTTGCCGCGCCAGATCAACCTGCGCGCCCGCGAAGCGATCGCCGCCGGGCGACGCTTCACCGGCAACATCGTCGAGCTGCAGCGGCAGGCGCGCGACGGCGAAGAGCTTTGGCGCGTGTCCGTGCAGTCGGACCAGGCCGCAGGCACGGTGGAGTACCGCGAGCCCGTCGGCGCTGGCGGGGCGGGACAGCTCTATGCCCGCCTGTCGCGCCTGTCGATCCCCGCAGCCGACAAGACACTGGCGCCTGCCGCCGAACCATCGAGCTCGACCGGTCCGGCGTCGGTGCCGGCGATGGACCTGGTGATTGATGACCTCGAGTGGCGCGGTCACAAGTTGGGCCGCGTCGAGCTGCAGGCGGTCAACCGGGCCGGTGCGGCAGGTGCCGCCTCACGCGAATGGCGGCTGCAGAAGTTGCAGGTGCGCACGCCGGAGGCCAGCTTCGAAGCCAACGGTGAATGGAGCGCAGTGGCGCCCAGCGCGCTGCGCCGCATGGCGCTGGAATTCCAGCTCGATCTTGCCGACAGCGGCGCCCTGCTCGAGCGTCTGGGCTATGGCAAGACACTGCGTGGCGGCAAGGGTCATCTGCAAGGGCGCTTGGCGTGGTCGGGCTCGCCGCTGTCGCTGGATCTGCCCAGTCTCGACGGGCAGGTGTCGGTGGCACTGGATTCCGGACAGTTTCTGAAGGTCGATGCCGGGGCCGCGCGCCTGCTGGGCGTACTGAGCCTGCAGTCGTTGCCACGGCGGCTGTTGCTCGATTTTCGCGATCTCACTCAGGAAGGCTTTGCGTTCGACAACATTGCCGGCGAGCTGCGCCTGGCCAGCGGTGTCGTGCACATCAGCGGCCTGCGCATGCGCGGCGTGCAGGCCACGGTGCTGATGGACGGCCAGGCGGACCTCGAACGCGAGACGCAGGACCTGCGCGTCTTCGTGGTGCCCGAAATCAATGCCGGCACCGCGTCGCTGGCCTACGCCGCGATCAACCCGGCGATCGGCTTGGGCACGTTCGTCGCCCAGTGGTTGCTGCGCAGGCCCCTCATCGCGGCCAACACGCGCGAGTTCCACGTCACCGGGGGCTGGGACGACCCCAAGGTCGAGCGCGTCGAACGCAAGGCACCCGACGCCGCAGCGGCCGGGCAGGCCAACCCGACACAATGAGCGTTCGCCATAGCGCTTGCCCACCATGAAGATCGCCGCCCTGCAAATGGTCTCGACGCCCGATGTCGCGCGCAACCTCGACACCGCGGCCGGGCTGATCGACGAGGCCGCGCGCGCAGGCGCGCAGTTGGTGGCGCTGCCCGAGTACTTCTGCCTGCTCGGCAGGCGCGACACCGACAAGCTGGCGGTGGCCGAGGACGACGGCGCCGGGCCGATCCAGCAATCGCTGGCCGAAGCGGCGCGCCGCGCCAAGGTGTGGGTGGTGGGCGGCACGTTGCCGATGCGCACTGCCGATCCGCATCGGGTGCGCAACAGCTGCTGCGTCTATGCGCCCGACGGCCAGCGCGTCGCGCGCTACGACAAGATGCATCTGTTCGCATACGACAACGGGCGCGAGCACTACGACGAAGGCCGCGTGCTCGAAGCCGGCAATGCGCCGGTGGCGTTCGCAGCGCTCGGTTTTCGCATCGGACTGTCGGTGTGCTACGACCTGCGGTTTCCCGAGCTCTATCGGGCGCTTGGCCATCCGCCGTGCGACCTGCTGTGCGTGCCGTCGTCGTTCACCCACACCACCGGGCTTGCGCATTGGCAGTTGCTGCTGCGCGCGCGGGCGGTCGAGAACCAGTGCTACGTGATCGCCCCGGCGCAGGGCGGCGTGCACGAGAACGGCCGCCGCACCTACGGCCACAGCATGATCGTCGACCCCTGGGGCGAGGTGCTGGCGGTGCGCGACGAAGGCGTGGGCGTCGTGGTGGCCGAGCTCGACGCGGCACGCATACAAGCCGTGCGGCAGCAACTGCCGGCGTTGTCGCATCGACGTGCCGGGCTCGCGACCCCCTGAAGCGATCCGCAGATCCGCCACACTGACGGCCAGTCTCGTCAGCGCTGCCCGAACATCATCTGCCGCGCCAACAACGACTTCACTGGCGCCGCGGCATCGAGCAACGCGAGCGCACCACCGCGCACCGGTGCCAGACCCGGCCAACGCCAGGTGAAGCTGCGCGCCAGGAAGTCGGTGGCGGCGATCATGCCCCAGCGGTCTGGCGCGCGCGCCCACTCGATGCGCCGCAACGCCGTGCCGATGTTGGGCGCGTCACGAATGGCGTCGATCAGTGAAAAGGCATCGCGCAGCCCCAGGTTGAGGCCCTGCCCGGCCACCGGATGCAGCGTTTGGGCGGCATTGCCGATGCGCACCGTGCGGCCGCGCACCAGCGTGGTCTCCGCGTTGAGCCCCAGCGCAAAGCGCTTGAGCTCGCTCAGCTGCACGACACGCCCCGCCATGGCGGGCAGCAGCGCGTTGAGCAGCACGATGCGCTGCGCGTCGTCCAGCGGCGCCACCGGATCGTCGTCGACCGGCACGCACCACACCAACGCCGCACGGCGCACGGCGGGCGGCGCGATGCTGGCCGAGTGCACCGACAGCGGTAGCAGGGCCAGCGGACCATTCGTTGTGAACCGCTCGAAGGCCCGGTCGGGCGCGCCGCCGTCGAGCGACACCTGGCCCACCCACGCGGATTGCCGATAGTCGTGCGACACCGTCTTGCGCGGTTGATCGGCGAACACGCCGCCTTCGGCCACCACCGCGAGGTCGAAGCGCTCGGCGATGCCGGCGTCGACTTCCACCTCGTTGCCAGCATCCTTGAGCGCCGACACCGGCGTGCCCAGGCGCAGCGACAGCCGCGCCGGCTCGCGCGCGCAGCGCTCGAGGTAGGCGCGCAGCAGCGGCGCGACCAGCGCGCCATAGCTCAGCACGGCACCCAGCATCGGCACACCCTCGGCGGCCGCGCGGATCGTGACCTCGGCGTCCGGGCCCGACGGCGGCGCCTGCGACACATGCACTTCGCGGATCGGCTGCGCCGCTTCTGTGGGCCACGCCCGAACGCGCTCGAGCAGTTGCACGCTGCCGAGCGACAGCGCC
>JBIODO010000212.1:0-7351 GCA_044445225.1 Burkholderiales bacterium | reverse complement strand
CTTGCCGACGATGCCGGGCATGCCGATCGGGCAGGTCATGCGGGCCAGCACGTCGCGCGCGATGCCACGCTCCTGGAAGCGATGCACGAAGCGCGCGCGCTTGGTCTTCGAGCCGATCATGCCCAGATAGGCGAAGTCGCCGCGGCGCAGGATCGCCTCGGTGATCTGCAGGTCGAGATCGTGGCTGTGCGTCAGCACGAGGAAGCAGCCGCCAGCCGGCGCGCTTGCGACCTCGGCCTCGACCGGCTCGACGCACAGGCGATCGATGTGCCCGGGCGAGGGTTCAGCCGGGAACTCGCTGTCGCGCTCGTCGATCCATTGCACGCGGCAGTCGATGCCCGCGAGCAGCCGCGCGATCGCACGCCCGACGTGGCCGGCGCCGTAGAGCTGCAACGCGAAGCGCGGAGGCGCCGCCGGCCACGACGCGGGAGCCGTGTCGGCCAACGGACGGTAGCGCAACGTCAACGCACCACCGCAGCATTGGCCGAGGGTGGGCCCCAGCGCCAGTTGTTGTTGCGGGCGCATCGGCTCGCCGCGCAGCAGCCGGCGCGCGTGCTCGATCGCCTGCAGCTCGAGGTGACCGCCACCAATCGTGCCGATCACCTCGCGTGCGCCCACCAGCATGCGGGTTCCGGTCTCGCGCGGCACCGAGCCGCGATGGGCCTCGACCTCGACCACCATCGCCGGCCGTCCCTCGGCCAGCCACAGCAGCGCCTGCGCCCGCAGGTTCATGCAGCCCCCGCCCGCACCGCGGCGATGGCGTCGAGCACGGCCTCGGCGGTGGCCCGCGCGCGCCGCGGTGGGTCGACGCGATGGCCGGCCACCGCCGACACCGCATCGCGGATGGCAAAGAACACCGAGAACGGCAGCAGCAGCGGTGGCTCGCCCACCGCCTTGCTGCGGTGGATGCTGTCGGCCACGTTGTCGGCCTCGAAGAGGGCCACGTGGAACTCGACGGGGCAATCGTTGGCGGTGGGGATCTTGTAGGTGCTCGGCGCGTGCGTCATCAGCAGGCCCGATTGCGGGTGCCACTTCAGCTCTTCGGTCGTGAGCCATCCCATGCCCTGGATGAACGCACCCTCGACCTGGCCGATGTCGATCGCCGGGTTCAGCGAGCGCCCGACGTCGTGCAGCACGTCGGCGCGCAGCAGCCGCGACTCACCGGTGAGCGTGTCGACCACCACCTCGCTGACCGCCGCACCATAGGCGAAATAGAAGAACGGCTTGCCCTGCAGTGTGTCGCGGTTCCAGTGCAGGCCCGGTGTGGCGTAGAAGCCATCGGCCCACAGCTGCACGCGGGCCATGTAGGCGTCTTGCACCAGCGTGTCGAATGCGATGCGCTGCTCGCCCACCTGCACGGTGCCGTCGGCAAAGTGCACCTGCGCGACGGGCACGCGGTGGCGCTCGGCGGCGAACGCGGCCAGCCGCTCGCGGATCTTGCGCGCGGCGTCTTGCGCTGCCTTGCCGTTGAGGTCGGCACCGGTTGACGCCGCGGTGGCCGACGTGTTGGCAACCTTCTGCGTGTCGGTGGCGGTGCAGCGCACACGCGCCAGCGGCACACCGAGCTCGTGCGCCACCACCTGCGCCACCTTGGTGTTCAGGCCCTGGCCCATCTCGGTACCGCCGTGGTTGACCAGGATCGAGCCATCGACATACACGTGCACCAGCGCGCCGGCCTGGTTGAGGTGCGCCAGGTTGAACGAGATGCCGAACTTCACCGGCGTCAGCGCGAGACCGCGCATGAGCACGGGGCTCGTCGAGTTGTACGCCGCGATCTGCTTGCGCCGTTGGACGTAGCCGCTGGTCTCGACCAGCTCGTCGACGAGCCCGTGGATCACGTTGTCGTCGACCACCTGGCCGTAGGGTGTGATGTGGCGTTCGGTGTTGCCATAGAAATTGACGCGCCGCACCTCCAGCGGGTCGCGGCCCAGCGTGCGCGCGACGGAGTCGAGGATCGCCTCGATCGCGATCGCACCTTGCGGCCCGCCGAAACCGCGAAACGCGGTGTTGCTCTGGGTGTTGGTCTTGGCCGAGTAGCCGTGCATCGCCACGTGCGGCAGCCAGTACGCGTTGTCGAAGTGGCACAGCGCCCGCGTCATCACCGGGCCCGACAGGTCGGCCGAGAAGCCGGCGTTGCTGATGAGGTCGATCTCGGCGCCGAGCACGCGTCCGTCGTCGTCGAAGCCGACGCTGTAGTCGTACTCGAAGCCGTGGCGGCGGCCGGTGATGAGAAAGTCGTCGTCGCGGTCGGGCCGCAGCTTCACCGCGCGGCCGCTGCGGCGCGCGGCGATCGCGGCCACACAGGCGAACAGCGCCGACTGCGACTCCTTGCCGCCGAAGCCGCCGCCCATGCGGCGGCATTGCACATGGACGCGGTGCGCGTCGACGCCGAGCGCGTGCGCGACCACGCTCTGCATCTCGGTGGGATGCTGCGTCGAACAGTGCACCAGCATGCCGTCGTCCTCGACGGGAACAGCGTACGCGATCTGGCCTTCGAGGTAGAACTGCTCCTGGCCGCCGATCGACAACGAGCCTTGCAGCCGGTGTGGCGCGGCCGCAATTGCCTGGGCCGCGTCGCCGCGCACCAGGTGCATCGGCGGCAGCACGTGCTGTCCACGCCGGTGGCCGTCGCGCGCGGTGAGCACCGGTGGCAATGCCTCGATGCGCAGCACCTGCTTGGCTTGCGCGGCGGCGCGCCGCGCGGCCTCGCGCGTGTCGGCCAGCACCACGAACACCGGCTGCCCGAGGTAAAGCACCATGCCGTCGGCGAGGATCGGGTCGTCGTGCACGATCGGCCCGCAGTCGTTGCGCCCCGGGATGTCGCGCGCACTGAAGACGTCGACCACGCCGGGCAGCGCGGCGACGGTCTCGAGCGCGAGTGCGTCGAGGCGGCCATGCGCTACCGGCGACAGGCCGAGCGCCGCATGCAACGTGCCGGCGAGCTCGGGCATGTCGTCGACGTAGGTGGCCTCGCCGGCCACGTGCAGATGCGCCGACTCGTGCGGGTGCGGCACCCCGACGCAGAGCGTCGGGCGTCGTGTGGTGGTGACGCCTGCTGTTGCGGCGGCCTCGGCGTGAGCCTCGGTGACGGCGGCTTCGTGCGGCTTGTTCATCGCGGCACCGTCACACCGTCTCGCGCGCCCACACGCTCGTCGCCTGCGGCGCCAACGCGTCGTGCGGCCGCGTCTCGAGCCAGAAGCGCCGCAGCAGGCCGCCGGCCACGGCGAGCCGATAGGCGGCGCTGGCGCGCAGGTCGGTGAGTGGCTTGAAGTCAGCGGCCAGCGCGGCGACGGCGCGTTGCACCGTCGCTTCGTCCCAGCGTTGGCCGATGACCGCGCGTTCGACCTCGCTCGCGCGCTTGACGATGGCCGCCATGCCGCCGAACACGAATCGCGCGTCGGCCACGCGCTCGCCGTCGAGCCGCACGCGAAACGCGCCGAACACCGCCGAGATGTCGCTGTCGAAGCGCTTGGAGATCTTGTACGCGCGCAGCGAGCGGTCGAAGGTGGACAGCGGCACTTCGATGGCCTGCACGAACTCGCCGGGCTCGAGGCGGTTGACCATGTAGTCGACGTAGAACTCGGCCAGCGGCAAGCGGCGCGTCTGCTCGCCGCGCCGCAGCAGCAACTGCGCATCCAGCGCGATCAGCACCGGCGCGCTGTCGCCGATCGGCGAGCCGTTGGCAACGTTGCCGCCCATCGTGCCCATGTGGCGGATCGGTGGCGAGCCGAAGCGCAGCCAGGCTTCAGTCAACGCCGGTGCACGCTGCGCCAGCGCGGCCCAGGCGTCCTCGAGCGACGCGCCGGCGCCGATGTGCAGCACACCGTCGCGCACCACGATGCGCTTGAGCTCGGCCACCTCGCCGATGTAGATGACATCGCCGAGGTCGCGGAACTGCTTGTTGACCCACAGACCGATGTCGGTGGCCCCGGCGAGCAGTCGCGCCTGTGGGTGCGCAGCACGCAGACGCGCGAACTGCTTTAGCGAGCGTGGCGCGAGATAGCGGTCGCTGCGTCCTGGCACGGCGCTGCTGGGTGCTGCGTAGTTGAGCGCGCCGCGCGGCAGCTCGCGCAATGCCGCCGCCGCAGCCTCGGTCGGCAGGCGTTTCACCGGTGCATCGAACATGCGCTCGCCGGCGTCGAGGATCGGCCGGTAACCGGTGCAGCGGCACAGGTTGCCGGCGATCTCGTCGGCCAGTTGCTGGCGCGTGGGCTTCTTCTTCGTGCCGGCATAGCGCTCGTAGCACGCGGTGAGCGACATCACGAAACCCGGCGTGCAGAAGCCGCATTGCGAAGCGTGGCACTCGACCATCGCCCGCTGCACAGGGTGCAGCTCGTCGTGACGCACCGGGTGCAGCGCGCCGCCACCGGCGGCGCTGACGTCCTCCACCGTGAACAGCGCCTTGCCATGCAGCGTGGGCAGCAAGCGGATGCACGCATTGACGGTCTGCAGCGCGAGCTTGCCGCCGCGCGCCGGCTCGCCGACGATCACCGTGCAGGCGCCGCAATCGCCCTCGGCGCAGCCTTCCTTGGTGCCGGTGCAGCGGGCGTCCTCGCGCAGCCACTGCAGCACCGTGCGCGTCGGCGCAGCGTCGCTCACCTCGACCATCTGGCCGCGATGGAAGAAGCGGATCGCTCGCGTGGTCATGGGTTGCGCAGGCCAACGGCGCGAGCCTGCACAGGCCCGATCCGAAGATCCCCGTCTGTGAGCAAGGAATGCGCCCGACTATAGTCCACGCGCTATGAGCGTGAGCGCGGGCCCTTCGACCACACGCCGTGCGCTGCGCGCCGATCTGCTGGACTTCGTGGGCGATCCGGGCCTCGGGGTGGCCGATGCCAGCGCGGTGCGGCACCGTCCCGACCACTGGCTGCTGATCGACGACGGCCGCATCGTCGATGCCATGCCGGGTGCGCAAACCCCCGGTGACGATTGGTCGTGCGAGGACCACCGCGGCCGACTGCTGCTACCCGGTTTCATCGACACCCACGTGCACAGCGTGCAGCTCGATGTGATCGCCTCCTACGGCAGCGAGCTGCTCGACTGGCTCGAGCGCTACACCTTTCCGGCCGAGCGGCGCCACGAGGATGCGGCGCATGCCCTGGCGCAGGCCGAGGCTTTCGTCGACGCGCTGGTGGCGCACGGCAGCACGGCGGCGGTGGTGTTTCCCAGCGTGCACGCCACCTCGGTCGACGCGTTGTTTGCCGCTGCGCAGCGGCGCGGCATGCGCCTGGTCGCCGGCAAGGTGCTGATGGACCGCCACGCGCCCGAGGATTTGCGCGACGACGTCGCGCAGGCCGAAGTCGACAGCGAGCGCTTGATCGCGCGCTGGCATGGCACAGGCCGGCTGGCCTACGCGGTGACGCCGCGCTTTGCCGCCACCAGCACGCCGCAGCAGCTGGCAATGGCCGGCGCGCTGCTGAAGCGCCACGCGGGCCTGTACATGCAGACCCACGTCGCCGAGAACCGCGCCGAGGTGGCGTGGGTCGCCAAGCTGTTTCCCGAGGCGCGCAGCTACCTCGACGTGTACCACCGGCACGGCCTGCTCAACGAGCGCGCGGTGCTCGCGCACGGCATCTGGCTCGACGACGCCGATCGCCGCGTGCTGGCCGACAGCGGCGCGCAGATCGCGCACAGCCCGAGCTCGAACCTGTTCCTCGGCAGCGGGCTGTTCGACTGGCAGGCGATGGTCAGCGCGGGCGCCGAGGTGTCGCTGGCCAGCGACGTGGGTGGCGGCACCAGCCTGTCGATGATCCGCACGATGGCCGACGCCTACCGCGTGCAGGCGCTGCGCGGCGTGCGCCTGAGCGCCTTCAAGGCGCTGCATGCCGCGACGCGCGGCGCGGCGCAGGCGTTGTTGCTGGACCACGAGATCGGCAGCCTCGAGCCGGGCCGCATGGCCGACGTGGCGCTGTGGGACTGGGCGGTGGGCCCGGTGGCCACGCAGCGCGATGCGCTGGCACGCGACCTGCACGAACGGCTTTTTGCATGGATGATGCTGGCCGACGAGCGAGCGCTGGTCACCACGCTGGTGGGCGGGCGCACCCAATACAAGCGCCGCAACAACGATTCCGGTGCATCGGAGACAGCATGAAGCCCCCACGCGCACCTGTCGGAGAAGGCGCATGACGCAGCCGCCGCGGCTCGAGCTGATCGGCATCGGCAAGCAGTACCCCGCCGTCAAGGCCAACGACGGTGTCAACCTCACGGTGGCGCCGGGGCAGATCCACGCCGTGCTGGGCGAAAACGGCGCCGGCAAGTCGACGCTGATGAAGATCATCTACGGCGCGGTGCAACCCGACGAAGGCGAGATGCGCTGGAACGGCCTGCGCGTGACGGTGCGCAACCCGCACGAGGCGCGCGCGCTGGGCATCAGCATGGTGTTCCAGCACTTCTCGCTGTTCGACACGCTGAGCGGTGCGGAAAACGTCTGGCTCGGCCTGGACAAGGCGCTGACGCTGACCGAGGTGACGCGCCGCATTGTCAAGGTGGCGCAGGACTACGGCCTCGAGGTCGACCCGGCGCGGCCAGTGCACACGTTGTCGGTGGGCGAGCGCCAGCGCGTGGAGATCGTGCGCGCACTGTTGACAAAGCCCAAGCTGCTGATCCTCGACGAGCCGACCTCCGTGCTGACACCGCAGGCGGTGGAGCGGCTGTTCGTGACACTGCGCCAGTTGTCGAAAGAAGGCTGCTCGATCCTGTACATCAGCCACAAGCTCGACGAGATCCGCGCGTTGTGCCATCACTGCACGGTGCTGCGCGGCGGCAAGGTCACCGGCGAGGTCGACCCCACGAAAGAAAGCAACGCCAGCCTGTCGCGGCTGATGATTGGCGCCGAGCCGCCCGCGCTGCAACACCGCGAGGCCCAGCCCGGCGCCGTGGTGCTGAACGTGCAGGGCTTGTCGCTGCGCAAGCAGGATCAGTTCGGCACCGACCTGCACGACATCGCGCTGCAGGTGCGCGCCGGCGAGATCGTTGGTGTGGCCGGAGTGTCGGGCAACGGCCAGCAGGAGTTCATGGCCGCGCTGTCCGGTGAAGACCCCCGCGCGCCCCCAGGTTCGATCACGGTGTTCGGCACCGACGTGTCGCGGGCGTCGCCGCGTGCGAGGCGCAAGCTCGGGCTGCACTTCGTGCCCGAAGAGCGGCTGGGTCGCGGGGCGGTGCCCACGTTGTCGTTGGCGCAGAACACGCTGCTCACGCGCACCGAGAACGTGGGCCGCTCCGGCTGGTTGCACATGGCGGCAGTGCAGGCGCTGGCGGCCTCGCTGATCGAGCGTTTCAAGGTCAAGGCCGGCGGCCCGGGTGCGGCGGCGCGCAGCCTGTCCGGTGGCAATTTGCAGAAGTTCATCGTCGG
>JBIODO010000211.1:0-7360 GCA_044445225.1 Burkholderiales bacterium | reverse complement strand
TTCGTCGGCGGCACGCCCACCGATGCGATCCATCACAGCCTGCGCATGCGAGCGATCACGCTCGGCGTCAATCCGACGTTCACGTTGCCGCCGCTCGACTTTGCCGCATCGGCGGCCGGCATCGACGCGCGCAAGGTGGTCGACTGCGGCGTGCTGCCGGTGATCAACAGCGGCATCGCGCACAAAGAGGCCGGCGTCGGCCAGATCGGCGCCGGCGTCACCACCGCGCCGATGGCGTGCTTCACGGCAGCCGTGAAGGCTCTCGCGCGCAGCGTTACCGGGAAGGCAGGCAGGTCATGAGCAAGCCACTCGCCGTGGTCGCCGTCGGTGGCAATGCGCTGATCCTCGACGAGCAGCACACGGCTCTGTCCGACCAGTACGACGCCGTGTGCGCCACCGCCACCCACGTGGCCACGATGATCGGCGCCGGCTGGAACGTGGTGCTCACGCACGGCAACGGCCCGCAGGTGGGCTTCATCCTGCGGCGCTCGGAGATCGCCGACGGCCAGGTGCCCACGGTGCCGGTGCAATACGCGGTGGGCGACACGCAGGGCGCCATCGGCTTCATGTTCCAGAACGCGCTGGGCAATGCGCTGCAGCAGCGCGGACTGACAGTGCCAGTGGTCACGCTGGTCACGCAGACGCTGGTCGATCGGCGCGATCCGGCCTTCGCCAAGCCCGACAAGCCGATCGGCTCGTTCATGACCGAAGCGGTGGCGCGACAGCTGGCGTCCGAGCTGGGCTGGACGGTGATGCCAGACAGCAACCGCGGCTGGCGCCGCGTGATCGCGTCGCCGCAACCGGTGCGTGTGATCGAGGCGCCGATCATCGAACGGCTGGCGCGCGAAGGCGTGCTGATCATCGCGTGTGGCGGCGGCGGCATCGCGGTGGAGCAACTCGCCAACGGCGAACTGCGCGGCCTCGAAGCCGTGATCGACAAAGACCGCGCCTCGGCGCTGCTGGCCATCGAAATGAAGGCCGACCTGCTGATGATCCCCACCGGCGTGCCGCGCGTGGCGATCCGCTTCGGCCAGCCCGACCAGCAGTGGCTCGATCGCATCAGCGTGAAGCAGGCCGAGGCCTACGCGGCCGAAGGCCACTTCGGCGCCGGCAGCATGGGCCCGAAGATCGAGGCCTTGCTCAAGTTCGTCAAAGGCCGCGCGGGTGGGCGCGGCGTGATCACCAACGCCGAGAACATCGAGCGCGCGTTGCGCGGCGAAACCGGCACCTGGATCGAACCGTAGGAACCAGTCGCCCACGAACGATGGAAACGACACTGCTGGCCGTCAACGGCACCTTGATGCGCGGGCTCGAGCTCAACCCCAACATGCTTGCCGCCGGCGCCACCTTCGTGCGCGAGGATCACACCGATGCCTGCTATCGCCTGTGGTCGATCGGCGACCGCCATCCGGCGATGCAACGCGTGCCGAGCGGGGGCGTGCGCGTGGCGCTCGAGTTGTGGGCGGTGCCGCTGGCGGGCCTGGCGTCGATTCTGCAAAACGAGCCTCCGGGCCTGGCGATCGGCAAGGTGGTGCTGAAAGACGGCTCCATCGTGCTCGGCGTGCTGGGCGAGCCGTTTCTCTGCCAGGGGCAGCGCGAGATCACCTCGTTCGGCGGCTGGCGCGCCTACACCGCAGCGCAGCAATAGCTCAAGTCGCGCGGGCGACGCGGCCCGCAGCAAGCGCGCAACGCCGCGCGGCGTGCATCGCCGCCGAGCGAAATCACGCTCGACTTGCCGCCGCGCCGGCAGTATCGTTCGCGCGGCCTCGGGGGACAGAAATGGGAATGCGCCGATGGCCGGCGACGCGCCGACCTTGCGCGTGCGATCTCAATAGCGACAAACGAGGAGACAACAATGAATGCTGGCACCACCGCAGGTGCGGTACGTCTTTGGGTCCCGGGCGATTGGAACGGCTTCTTCGGCCTGTTCACCAACGTACTGCTCAACGTCATCGTCTTGACCGGCCTGTGCCTGGGGGTCGTTCAACTGCCCGCCGACACCGTGTTCGGGCGCATCCTGCCGGCGCTGGGCATCGCGCTGCCGCTGGGCAACCTGTTCTATGCCTACCTGGCGTGGCAGCTCAGCAAGGCCGAGGGCCGCGGCGACGTCACCGCGATGCCATATGGCCCCAGCGTGCCGCACATGTTCATCGTCGTCTTCCTGATCATGCTGCCGGTGTACCTGAAGACCAAGGACCCGATGCTGGCCTGGCAGGCCGGGCTGGCCTGGTGCTTCATCATCGGCGTGATCGTTCTGCTGGGTGCTTTCGTGGGGCCGCAGATCCGCGCGATGACGCCGCGCGCCGCGATGCTGGGCACGCTGGCCGGCATCTCGGTGGCGTTCATCTCGATGCGGCCGTCGTTCCAGATGTGGGAGACGCCGTGGATCGGCCTGGTGTGCTTCGCGATCGTGCTGATCGCCTGGACCGCCAATCTGCGCATGCCGGGCGGCCTGCCCGGCGGCTTGGTGGCGGTGATCGTCGGCTCGGTGATCGGCTGGGTCGCAGCGCTGGTCGGCTGGAGCGACTACGTCAAGCCCTCCGAGCTCGGCGCCTCGCTGCAACAGTTCGGCGTGCACATCCCGATTCTCTCGGGCGACGTGTGGCGCGGCCTGATGAGCGACGAGATGGCGGTGTTGTTCGTCACCGCGATCCCGCTGGGCATCTACAACTTCACCGAGGCGATGAACAACGTCGAGAGCGCTTCGGCGGCCGGCGACAACTACAACCTGCGCAAGATCCTGCTGGCCGACGGCGTGGGCGCGGTGGTGGGCTCGATGCTCGGCAGCCCGTTCCCGCCCGCCGTCTACATCGGGCACCCGGGCTGGAAGTCGGTCGGTGGCCGCATCGGATATTCGCTGGCCACCGGGGTGGCGATCGCGCTGGTGTGCTTCCTCGGGCTGACGGCGCTGCTGTTGGCACTGGTGCCGTTGGTGGCGATCCTGCCGATCCTGCTGTACATCGGCCTGGTCATCGGCGCGCAGGCGTTCCAGGCGTCACCGGCCAAGCACGCGCCGGCGGTGGTGCTGGCGCTGATCCCCAACATCGCCGAGTGGGCCAAGACACAGATCGACGGTGCGCTCGGCGCGGCGGGCACGTCGGCTGCCGCGGTGGGGCTGGACAAGCTGGCCGGCTTCGGCGTGCTCTACAAGGGCCTGGAGTCGGTGGGCGGCGGCTCGGTGCTCGCCGGCATGGTGCTCGGTGCGATGGCGGTCCATGTCATCGACAACAAGATGCGCCAGGCGGCGGGCTGGGCGTTCGCCGGAGCCGTGCTCTCGTACATCGGGTTGATCCATGGCGCGCACCTCGGCTGGCAGGTTTCGCCATTGGTCGCACTGGGCTATGTGCTGTTCGGCGCCACCTGCCTGGTGCTCGAGCGGACGCAACCGGCGCCGGCGGCTGCAGGCTGACTCTCAGAGGGCCGCACCGATTCAGTCGGTGCGGCCTGAAGCGCCGCGCGTGAGCTAGCTCTTCAGCGCGGCCAGCGCGCGCTTGGAGTCCGACACCCAGCCGAACAGCGCACCCTGCGCCTTGATCATCTCCAGCGCCACGCGCTGGAACTCGGGGAAGTACGAGCCCACGCAGTCGGACAGCACCACGCACTCGTAGCCGCGGTCGTTGGCTTCGCGCACGGTGGTGGTGACGCACACCTCGGTGGTGACGCCGCAGACGATCAGCGACTGGATGCCGCGGTTGTGCAGGATGAGGTCGAGGTCGGTGGCGCAGAAGGCGCCCTTGCCGGGCTTGTCGACCACCACCTCGCCGGCCTTCGGCGCCAGCTGCGGCACGATCTCATGGCCGTGCTCGCCGCGCACCAGCAGGCGCCCCATCGGGCCCGGGTCGCCGATGCGGATGGCGCCGCGGCCGCGCACGATCTTGGTCGGCGGGCAATCGGCGAGGTCGGGGCTGTGGCCTTCGCGCGTGTGGATCACCATCATCCCGGTGCTGCGCGCCGCATCGAGCATGCGCCCGCACGGCGCGATCACCGCCTGCAGTGGCGTCACGTCGTTGCCGAGGGCCTCGCCGAAGCCGCCCGGCTCGACGAAATCGCGCTGCATGTCGATCACCACCAGCGCGGTCGACTGCGGATCGAACGAGAATTCATACGGCTCGGCTTGCATCGTCTTTCGGGTCATGGCGGCTCCATTCGGCTCAAGCATTGTCATGGTAGCGCGCCCGGGTTGGTGAGCCACACGTTGCCACTGTCGCGCGCGGCGGCACGCGGGCGCTGTGAAATGATCGTGCATGGCGCTGACCCTCAAGGAACTGCAGCAGATCACCGTCCGCACGCTGGCGTACTACGACCGCAGCGCGCAAGGCTTCTGGGAGGGCACGCGCGATCACGACGTCAGCCAGAACATCGACGCTCTGCTGCGGCACATCGAAGCGACGTCTCCCTTCGAGTTGCTCGACTTCGGCTGTGGCCCCGGGCGAGACCTCAAGACGTTCACGGCGCTCGGCCACCATGCCACCGGCCTCGAAGGCTCCCACGAGCTGGCGGCGATGGCGCGTCGGCACAGTGGCTGCGAGGTGCTCGAGCAGAGTTTTCTCGCCCTCGATTTGCCTGCCGAGCACTTCGACGGCGTGTTCGCCAACGCGGCGTTGTTCCACGTGCCCGGGCAGGAGTTGCCGCGTGTGCTGCGCGAGTTGAATGCGGCGCTCAAGCCGCGCGGCGTGCTGTTTGCGTCGAACCCGCGCGGCCACGGCGAGGAGGGCTGGAGCGGCGAGCGCTATGGCGCCTATCACGATTGGGAAGCCTGGCGCGACCTGCTGAGCGCCGCCGGATTCGCGGAGCTGACCCACTACTTTCGCCCGGCCGGTGTCCCGCGCGAGCAGCAGCCCTGGCTGGCGAGCGTGTGGCGAAAGCAAGCACGTTGATGCGGTGGCGCCGCCATTGCGCCATGTCGGCTGCCGCGGCGGGCGAGCGCCGCGGGCTGCCTCGCATTCAGCGCGCCGGGCGCGGCTCGACGATCGGAAACCCCGGCGTGAACGTTTCGAGCAGGCCCAGAAGCTCACCCACCTTCTCGCGCTTGCCGGTGACCGCGATCTGCCCGCCCTGCAGCGCCGCCGGGAAGGTGGTCTTTTGCAGCGAGATCTCGTCGAGCGTGGCACGCGTCAGCGTCAGCGTCGCATCGGCGTTGGCCACCTGCGCGTCGGCGATGTAAGTCAGTGCCGAGTTCTCGAGGTTGAGCACGTAGTTCTGCTTGGTATCGCTGAACTGCCAGTTCAGCACGATGGACTTGCCTTGCGCCTTGTCGCCGTTCAGGCGCACGCCGAGGTAGTCGAAGAACATGTCGAGTGTCAGCGCGCGGATCACGTCGGGCGCGGCGGTGCCGAGCGACGGCAGCTTCGGCACGCCGTTGCGCAGCTCCGAGGCGCCCTGCAGGAAAGCGTTGCGTGCGGTGGCCGATTCCATCTGGTAGCCCAGCTGCTCGTAGGCGTCGGCGGCCAGCGCGCGCGCGTCGGCGTTGGCGGGGTCGGCGAAGACCAGTTGCGAGGCCACCTGGGCCACCCAGCGGTACTCGCCGTTGGCGAAATCGCCGCGCGCGCGCTTGAGCACCGCGTCGGCGCCGCCCATGTACTCCACTGTCTTTTTCGCGGCCGGCACCGGCGGCAGCGCCTCGAGGCTGGCCGGGTTGGCGTCGTAGTAGCCGAGGTAGCGTTGATAAATGGCCTTGATGTTGTGCTTGAGCTGCCCGTAGAAGGCGTGCGTGGACCAGTCCTGCGACAAGCTCGGCGGCAGCTTGATCGCCTCGGCGATCTCGGAGCCGACGTAGCCCTGGTTCATCAGCCGCACCGTCTGGTCATGGATGAACTTGTAGGTGTCGCGCTGCTTCTTCAGGAAATCCTGCACCCGCTGGTTGCCCCACACCGGCCAGTTGTGCTGCGCGATCAGCACGTCGCTCGTGGCACCGTAGCGCTGCAGCGCGCCGCCGATGTACTTGGACCATGCCAGCGCGTCGCGCACCAGGGCGCCGCGCATCGGCAGCAGGTTGTGCATGTTCTGGGTCGCGATCTCGGCCATGTTCAAGACGCGGAATTGTGGGTAATACATGATCAATTCGGCCGGTGCTTCGGCGCCCGGCGTCAGCTCGAAGATGACGTCTACGCCGTCGATGCGGTGCGTCTCCACGGGCTTCTCGATCAGCTGGGTCGGCGGGATCAGCGTCACGGTGCCGAACGGCGTGGTCTTGCCGAGGCCCGCATCGACCTGTCCGCGCTCGCCGCGCGGCAGCAGCGGCCCGAACTGATAGTGCGCGCGGCGCGACATCGCGTTGCCGGCGATCACGTTTTCGCCGACCGCCTCTTCCATGAATCCGGCCGGCGCGATGACCTTTGCTTTGCCCGCCGCCACGTCGTCGCCGCTGACGACGCCGCGCACGCCGCCGAAGTGGTCCACGTGGCTGTGCGTGTAGATCACCGCCACCACCGGCTTCCTGGGCCGATGCTTGAAGTACAGCTCCATCGCTGCCTTCGCGGTCTCGGTGGTGATCAGCGGGTCGATCACGATCAGGCCGGTGTCGCCTTCGATCACGGTCATGTTCGACAGGTCCAGGCCGCGCAGCTGGTACACGCGATCGGTCACCTTGAACAGGCCGTTGGCCATGTTGACGCGGGAGTGGCGCCACAGCGCCGGGTTCACCGTGTCGGGCGCTTGTTCCTTCTCGAGGAACTCGTAGCCCTTGAGCGACCACACCGGGCGGCCGCTGGCGCTCAGGATGGCCTGATCTCCCAGCGCCTCGATCAAGCCGCGGCGCGCGTCGTCGAACGATTGTTTGTCGTTCATCGGCAGCTCTGTGAGCAGCGCGCGGTTGGCCGCGCGCGTGGCTTCGGTGGCCTCTCGAGGCGCAGGTGCCTGCGCCGGGACCGGGCATGCGCTCGCCGCCATGGACAGCACGAAGATCACTCGGACCCATCGCTTCATCATCGTCTCCGGTCATGCTCTTGGTCGGCGCACTCTACGCCGGCCCCAAGGCCGCCAGCAGATGAGTTGGCGCCCGGCTGCTACGCTGCGCAGCACGGATCGATCCGAGAAGGAGACAACATGAGCAACGACACCCCGCGCCGCGGCCTGCAACTGCGCTCGCTGATCAAGCCCGACGGCGAGCTCGAACTCTCGCTGGTCAGCGTGGAGACGCCGGCCCCCGCGCCCGACGAGGTGGTGGTGCGCATCGAGGCCGCGCCGATCAACCCGTCGGACATGGGGCTGTTGTTCGGTGCTGCTGACATGGAGACGCTGCAATCCACAGGCAGCGGCGCGCGCACCGTGGCCACCGCGCGCGTGCCCGAACGCGCGATGAAAGCGATGGCCGGCCGCGTCGGACAATCGCTGCCAGTGGGCAACGAGGGCGCCGGAGTGG
>JBIODO010000210.1:0-7366 GCA_044445225.1 Burkholderiales bacterium | reverse complement strand
GATGTGCAAGCCATCAAGGAGGCGCAGATGGCCGCGCGGCTGCGCCGCCTGCGCGACGAGTTGATCAGCCTGCGCCGCGATCACCCCGATGCGTGGCGCGAACTGCGCGCGTTGCTGAAGGCCTGATCGGCATCAATCGATGCCGGCTGCGCGTCGCTTTCCGGCATGGCCGCTGTCGACCTGCGCCCCGGCCGCGCTGCCTGCAAACAATGCAAGAGCCAGCGCGCACCGGCGGCCCGCTCTCACACGGCCACCGCCTTGCGGGCGCGGTAGAAGGTGATGGGGTGCGTGGGTGTGTCGTTGAGCACGTGGCGCTTGATGCGGCCCACCACGTGCATCTCGCAAGGCTTGCAATCGAAGCGCAGCGTCAGCGTGTCGCCGCCACTCACCATCGTCAACGGCTCGGCGCGGATGGTGCCCTGCACGCCGGTCACGCCCTTGGCCTGCTTGGGGCACAGGCTCAACGACCAGCGCACGCAGTGCTTGGTGATCATCAGGCTGACGTCGCCGAGCTCTTGATGGCTCTCGTACGCGGCATCGATGATGCGCACGCCGTGCTGCACGTAGAAGTCGTGCGCGGCGTGGTTGTAGACATTGGCGAGGTAGGTCAACGCGTCGCCGGGGTAGGGCACCGGCGGCTCGACGGCTGCCGCGCGCGCGGGCCGCTGCAGTGCCTTGGCGCGCGCCGCTTCGAGCGCGGCGATGGCGTCGCGGCGCAGCGCGTTGAGCACGCTCGCCGGCACGAACCACGGTTGCTCGAACGCGATCTCGACGGCTGTGGCCGCGAAGATCGTGTTGCCCAGGCGGCCGAGGTGCTCGCGGATCGCGGCGTGCGCCTGTGCCAGATCGCGCGCCGGTTGTCTGGCATGCGTCGCTTCACTGCCGGCGCTGACACCGTCAGTGTCGGTGACGTCGAGCGTGAAGCCGTGCTCGGTGTCGCGCAAGCGCAGCGCCACGCCGATGCGGCGCTCGGCGCTCTTGTGCGCGAGCTGGCGGTCCCACGCCTGGTCGCGGTTGCGGTTCAGTGCGGTGCCGGCCCGCAGGCCTTTGAGCTGCTCGATCGGCTCGTTAGGCCAGGCGCGCCACAGTCGGCCCTCGACGCGCTGCGCCGTGTTGACCTGCCAGCCGACCAGGTTGTTGTGCAGGTCGTTGTGCGTGAGGCCGTCGCCGTTGGCCAGCGCCAGCGCATCGTCGGCCAGCTCGATGTCGATGTGCGAGGGCGCCACCCGCGCCACGTGGCCGATCGGCAGACCCGCGTGCTTGGGGCTGTCGAACGAGCCGAGGTCGTCGGTGCGGCCGTTGACGAAATAGTCGGTGGCGCCGCGATTGAAGTTGCGCTGCGGGTCGGGCGTGAAGGTGAACGTCGTGCGGCCCGATGAGGCTTGCCGTAAGTCGCTGCGGCCTTCAAGCAATGCGTCGAGCAGGCGCCGGTAGTGCGCGGTGACGTTCTTGACGTAGCCGAGGTCCTTGTAGCGGCCTTCGATCTTGAAGCTGCGCACGCCGGCATCGATCAGGGCGCCCAGGTTGGCGCTCTGGTCGTTGTCCTTGATCGACAGCACGTGCTTCTCGTGCGCGATGACGCGGCCCTGGCCATCGGTCACCGTGTAGGGCAGGCGGCACTCCTGCGAGCAGCTGCCGCGGTTGGCGCTGCGGCCGGTGTGCGCGTGGCTGATGAAGCACTGCCCGGAATAGGCGACGCACAACGCGCCGTGGATGAAGAACTCCAACGTTGCGCGGTCGACCTGCGCGCGCACCGCGCGAATCTGTTGCAGATCGAGCTCGCGCGCCAGAATGATCTTCGAGAACCCCACGTCCTGCAGGAAGCGCGCTTTCTCGGGCGTGCGGGTGTCGCATTGCGTACTGGCGTGCAGCTGAATCGGCGGCAGGTCGATCTGCAGCAGCCCCATGTCCTGCACGATCAACGCATCGACCCCGGCCTGGTACAGGTCCCACGCCTGGCGGCGCGCGGTGTCGAGCTCGTCGTCGCGCAAGATGGTGTTCAGCGTGACGTAGATGCGCGCGTGGAAGCGGTGCGCATGGTTGACCAGTCGTTCGAGGTCGGCGATCGAGTTGGGCGCCTTGTCGCGTGCGCCGAACGCCGGGCCGCCGATGTACACGGCGTCGGCGCCGTGGTTGACGGCCTCGATGCCGATGTCGGCGTCGCGCGCCGGGGCCAGCAGCTCGATCGTCGGCGCGCTCATCGCAACAACCGCAGCGCCGCGCCGTCGAGCGCGGCCTTCAATTCGTCGTACGAATTCGTCACCGGGAACTGCGGAAACTGCTGCGCGATCGATGCCGGCGGATGGATGAAGAACCCGGCGTCGGCAGCGCCCAGCATGCCGGTGTCGTTGTACGAGTCGCCGGCTGCGATGACGCGGAAGTTCAGGCCCTTCAACGCGATGACGGCCTGGCGCTTCTGGTCGGGCTGGCGCAGCTGGTAGTCGACGATGCGCCCGTCGGCGTCGGTGATCAGGCGGTGGCAAAACAGCGTGGGACGCCCCAGCTGCTGCATCAGCGGGTCGGCGAATTCGTAGAACGTGTCCGACAGGATCAGCACCTGATGGCGGCTGCGCAGGTCATCGAGGAAGGCGCGTGCGCCCGGGAGCGGTTGCATGCCGCCGATCACGCGCTGCACGTCTGGCAGCTTCAGGCCATGCTGGTGCAGCAGGCCGATGCGGTAGCGCATCAGCTTGTCGTAGTCGGGCTCGTCGCGGGTCGTGCGCCGAAACTCGGTGATGCCGGTGCGCTCGGCAAACGCGATCCAGATCTCGGGCACCAGCACGCCTTCGAGATCGAGGCAGACGACCAACACGATTGAAGGGCTCCACGAAGGCGGCCCGACGCGCGCCGCGATGAGATCGGATCGTACCGCAGCGCTTGCGAAGAGCTAAGGCGCGGGTGTGATCGAGACCGCGATCGGCGGGCCTGCGCTCACTGGGCTTTGCGCCCGAGTTCGCGCAGCTTGTCGAACCACTTGGCGCGTGCCTTGTCATCCATCCCTTCGACCAGCCCGATCAAGGTCTCGTCGATCGGGCCGATGCCCACGAAACCGAGGATGTTGCGCTCCAGCGCCTTGATGCTGTGCGCGCGGAAGTAGTAGCGGTACATGACCGCGGGCATGCCCATCGTGACCACCAGCCGCGCCGAGCGGCCCTTGAGCAGCTTGACGCCCATCGGACTCTTGGCGTCCTTGGCGAAGGCAAAGCCTTCGCGCGCGACCTGTTCGAGAAAGCCCTTCAGCAGCGCCGGCATGCCGCCCAGCCACAGCGGAAAGAAGAACACGATGTGATCGGCCCAGCGGATCGCCTCTTGTGCCGGCAGCAACGCCGGCGGCAGCGGCTCGTGAGTCCACGCGTGCTGGCTGCGCAGCAGCGGGAAGTCGAGTTGCGCGACGTCGAGCGTGCGCACCTCGTGGCCCGCCCCGCGGGCGCCATCGGCATAGGCTTGCGCCAGCGCGTGACACAGGTGGCCGCCAGCCGGGTCGGGGTGGCCTTGGATCAGCAGCAATTGGGAAGACATGCGATTCAGGGTTGGCGGCGATGCACCCGCACGATCGACTGCGTGGGCGGTTCGGCGGCAGCGGCCGCGGGCTTGTCGCAGCCATCGCAGCCACAGGCCGACGCGGCCGTGTCGGCCTGCGCGAGCCGGCGCGACCAGGCGGCCGGCCACGGCAACCTGGCCAACCACGCGACGACTCGCCGCCGCCCCGGCGCGCCCATCAGGCTCCACACCGCGTAGAGCGTGCACAGCGGCACGATGATGGCCACGGCGACCCACTGCACCGTCATGTGCCCGCTCCGAACAGCAGCGCGACGCGGTAGGTGATGAACGCCGCCACGTAGGCCAGCGCGAACAGATAGCCCGCCATGATGAGAGGGTAACGCCAACTGTTGGTCTCGCGCTTGACCACCACCAGCGTCGACAGGCATTGCGGCGCGAACACGTACCACGCCAGCAGCGAATAGGCGGTGGCCAGCGACCAGCTCTGCGCGATCACCGGCGTCAGGCTCTGCGCCACCGAGTCGCCGGCGGCCGACAGCGCGTACACGGTGCCGAGCGCGCCCACCGCCACCTCGCGCGCGGCCAGGCCCGGCACCAGCGCGATCGAGATCTGCCAGTTGAAGCCGATCGGCGCGAACAGGTGCTGCAAGCCCTGGCCGAGCCAGCCCGCGATGCTGTACTGGATCGCTGGGCCGGTCGCCCCGTCAGGCGGTGCCGGAAAGCTCGACAGGAACCACAGCACCACCATCAGCGAGAAGATGATGCCGCCCACTCGCCGCAGAAAGATGCGCGCGCGCTCGAGCAGGCCGATCGCCAGGTTGCGCAGCCCGGGCATGCGGTACGGCGGCAACTCGAGCATCAGCGGCTGGTAGCGGCTCTTCAGCCAGCGCCGCTTGAGCACCCAGGCCACCGCCATTGCCGACACCACGCCGGCCACGTACAGCGCAAACAGCGTGAGCCCGCGCAGGTTGAACGGGCCCACCGCCTGCTCGGGCACGAAGGCGCCGATCAGCAGCGCGTACACGGGCAGCCGCGCCGAGCACGTCATCAGCGGCGCGATCAGGATCGTCACCAGCCGGTCGCGCGGGTTGGCGATGGTGCGCGTGGCCATGATGCCGGGGATCGCGCAGGCAAAGCTCGACAGCAGCGGGATGAACGCGCGGCCCGACAGCCCGACCTTGCCCATCACGGTGTCGAGCAGGAACGCGGCGCGCGGCAGGTAGCCCGAATCCTCGAGCAGCAGGATGAAGAAGAACAAGATGATGATCTGCGGCAGGAACACCAGCACGCTGCCGGCGCCGGCGATCACGCCGTCGACCAGCAAGCTGCGCAGCGGGCCGTCGGCCATCGACGCCTTCACCGCGCTGGCCAGGCCCGCCATCGCCGCCTTGATGGCGTCCATCGGCACGTTGGCCCACGAGAAAACGGCTTGAAAGATCAGGAACAGCGCCACTGCCAGCAACGCCAGGCCCCACACCGGGTGCATCACCACCGCGTCGATGCGGTGCTGAAAGCGCTCGACCTGCATCGCACGCGGTGCGGCCGCGGCCAGGATGCGGCGCACCTCGCGCTGCAATTGTGCGGCGTCGTGCGACAGCAGCATCGAAGGCGCACTGGCCGGCGGCTGCTGGGGCGCCAGCAACTCCTGCGTGCCCAACAGTTGCAGCAGCGCCGCGTGGCCGTGGTGGCGCACGGCGATCGTCTGCACCACCGGGCAGCCGAGCTCGGCGCTGAGTCGCTGGGTGTCGATCGCCAGGCCCTTGGCCTGCGCCACGTCGGCCATGTTGAGCGCCATCACCATCGGCCGGCCGAGTTGCTTGAGCTCGAGCACCAGGCGCAGGTTCATGCGCAGGTTGGTGGCGTCGACCACCGCGACGATCAGATCCGGTTGCGTCTCGCCGGCGCGTTTGCCTTCGATCACTTCGAGCGTGATGCGCTCGTCGGGCGTGGCCGGAGTCAGGCTGTAAGTGCCGGGCAGATCGATCACCTGCACGCTCGTGCCGTTGCTCAAGCGGGCGGTACCGACCTTGCGCTCGACCGTCACGCCAGCGTAGTTGGCGACTTTCTGGCGCGCGCCGGTCAGCAAGTTGAATAACGCCGTCTTGCCGCAGTTGGGGTTGCCCACCAGCGCCACGGTGGCGCCCGGTTGCAGCCGCACGCGTGCGGCATGTGAGAGGTCAGACATGATTCACCTCGGCATGCACGTCGATGCAGTGCGCCTCGACCCAGCGCAGTGCAAACAGGGTGTCGCCCACCTGCACCGCGATGGGCTCGCGGCCGCCCGGGCCACGCTGCAGCAGGCGCACGGGTTCGCCGGGCAGGAAGCCCAGCTCGTTCAAGCGTTGCACGGTGGCCGCATCGACGAGGTCGCCGCTGGCCTGCACACGCACGATCACGCCGCGCTGGCCATTGGCCAGGTCGGTGAGAGCCATCACGGCGGGCGTCGTCATGCGGCCCTGCGCTGCAACGCGCCGCTGCCGTGCACGATCACCACCGCGGCCATCAGCACGCCGACCGCGCTGTGCGCCCAACCCCAGGCCGCATGCGCGGGCTCGGGCACCAGGTACATCAGCGCATAGCCGCTCGACACCAAGGCCAGCGCCATCACGCACAGCGCGAGCCCGAGATGGCGTTGCACGGGCGTGCGGCGTCTCATCGTGGTGTGCCAGCCGCGCGGAATGTGGCTGGCAGCGATCTCGCCGAGCGTGAAAGCCCCGATCCATGCGGCCAGCGCGTGCGCCCGCATCGTCCAGGCCTCCAGCGGGTGCGGTAGTTCGCCCGCCCCGGCGCCCGCGAGGTAGTGCACGCCCAGCCAGGCCATCCCGCTGGCCAACAGCAACCAGCCGCTGGCATGGATCAGCAGGCGCTGATGCCACAACAGGTGTTGCGATCCGGGCCTGACCATTGCGTCCCCGTGGGCTCAATGCAGCCACGCCTGCGCGCGGGCGCGCGCCAGCAGGCGATGGTGGACGTCGCCGCTGGCGGCCACCACCTTGGTCAGTGCGTCGGCCAGCAAGCACGACGGTGCCGCCACGCTGACGTGCGAGCGCATGCATGCGCGCCCGGCGGCGCTCAGCGCCGAGCGCGTGTCAGGCCCGAAGCAGCTGGTGGCAAACGCGCCGTCGCGCAGGCGGCCGAAATCGACCACGCCGCCGCGTTGCTCGTCGCGCAGTTTCAGCTCGATCGCAGCGCTGCCGAAGCTGCGCAGATCACCGCCGGCATTGACCCAGCCGCCGGCCAGGGCCGCGCACTGCAAGGCCTGCACGGCGCGGTCGACCGCGTGGCCTTTGCCGACGCCGCCCAGGTCGAGGCGGGCGTCATCGTGCAGCTTGTGCAGCCGCCCGTCACGCAGCAGCCAGCCCCGCGGCGCGCTGCCGAGCGACACGTCGAACACGCCGTCGCTGTCGCTGAACAGTTGCTGCGCGGCCGACAGCACGATGGCGGTGTCCGCTTGCACGTCGAGCCAGCCATCGGCGGCCAGCGCGTTGAAGCGCGCGATGTCGCTGCTGGCGTCGAAGCGCGACAGGCAGCGCTGCACGTCCGCGACGGCATCGAACGCGAGGTCGCAGGCCGCGAGCAAGGCCGCATCGTCGCCCGAGCGTGCGCCGCACAGGCCCACCTCGACCAGCGTGCCGAGCAGCGGCCGGGCGCGTCGCACCACCTGCGATGGCGTGCGTCGATCGTTCATGACAGCGTCCCCGTCTGGCGCGCCAGGTCGATCATGGCGACGATGCGCTTGACGCCTTCGGTGATGTGGCTGCAGCTCAGCGTGGCGCCGCTGATGTTGGCGATGTCTTCGCCCACGCGCAGCGGCGCCGACGAGTCCTTGCCGACGAACTGCTTGCGCCAGGCCGGCAGGCGGATC